>CALHRJ010000237.1 GCA_938038395.1 uncultured Deinococcales bacterium
GATTTTAGGACTAGTTAGCAACAAGACCACAATCAGCAATAGTTGTTGTACCTTCATCGCTGTAAAGTGTAACACTAACAAAATTAGCAGCGTCCACAGGGCTTAGCTTAAGTGTGAAAGTGTTAAGAGTCGCAGAACTAACAGGCTCAACTTGTGAAACTATAATGTCATAATTTGCATCTAACATGCTTAAGGAGATGTTTGAAGTAAGTGCATCAGATTTAGCATTACAAACAAGTGTGTACTCAGAAGCGCCAGTAAGTGGTAGCGTTTGGAAAGCACAAGCAGTTGCAGAAGCTAAGAAGTCACCAGAACCGATACCATAGTTAGCCTGGTTATCACCAGCACATACTGTCCATGCGTCATTACCCTCAAAGCTAGGGTTAGCAAGTAGTGTGTTTGCACCTGCTGGTAGAGTTGGGTCAACTGGAGTTGGCGTTGGATCAACTGGAGTTGGCGTTGGGTCCACTGGGGTTGGCGTTGGGTCAACTGGAGTTGGGGTTGGGTCAACTGCTACATCATTTGTTAAAGAACAACTTTCGTGGGTAGCTGGACCTTCTGAGTAAAAGGTAACTGCTACATAGCTTGTAATTGCAGGTGCTTGTAGATTAATGAAAACTGATGGTTGTGCAGTTGTATCGTTTACAAGTTCAGTTTCAGATTTGATTACAGCAAAATCTGCATCTAACATACTTAGAGAAATATTTGAGAAAGCTGCGCTAGAAGCTGAGTCACAAACTAAACTATAGTTTGCATCTGGAGTTGCAAGAACTGTTTGGAAAACACAAGCGGAATCGCCAGAAAGCTTTAAGGTACCATCAGAGATATTTGCGTTAGCAGCATTTCCACAATTGAACCAATCAGTATTGGTGTTAAACCCTGGGTTAGCTAGGAGTTCAGTTATGGTTGGGTCAACTGGAGTTGGGTCTACAGGTGTAGGATCAACTGGTGTAGGGTCAACTGGAGTTGGGTCTACAGGAGTTGGATCAACTGGTCCAGTCATTGCTAATTTACATGAATTATGACTTGTTACGCCCTCACTATAGAAGGTTACTGCTGAGTAAACAGTACCTGCTGGTGCAGTTGTTGAAAGGGAAGCATCACTTAGGTTTTTCGCAGTAAGTTCGAAGATTTGTTCGTCGATTGCTGAGTAGTTAGCATCTAACATGCTCAGGATAATTTCTGAGTAAGCAGCATCTGCTTCAGAATCGCATACAAGTGTGTAATCGCTACCAGCAGTTGCTGGAACGGTTTGATAGATACAAGCTGTACCACTTGTAGTTAATAAACCTTCAGCAATAGTATAGGCAGACGCATCACCACAGTTAGCCCAGCCCTCTGTTGTTTTGAAGCTATCGTTTACGAGTAGGTTATCGCCAATTGCTTGTAGACCAAGACCATAGTTAATGGTTAGACCAGCACCGTAATCGATTGTTTTTGTATCGATTTGCTTGAGTGTGTTTTGGTTTAGTGAGTCAGGTGATAACGTAGTACCACATGCTCCTAATACTAGTGTTAGTGAAACCAAAGCAACAGATTTCACGAGTCTTAGAAAGACTCCCTTAGGGTTTACCTTCATCATAAGTTCCTCCCAGAACATTATTTTGTGAAGATACTATTGCGAATAATATTTGTGCATATAGTGTAGTTAGCAAATACATATGCCACCAACTGCAATTGAAAACTCTCCCAAATTTTCAAAGCAGTTTGATGCTGCAATAGAATCTTGTTTTTTATGCCAGTCCGTTTTTGGCATGGAGTGTATTAAAGGCTTTTTGAAGGCATTTGTAAGTAATTTGTCAGTGAATTAGATTCATTAGAACTCATTAGGAACTGTAAAGGTGATTTTCATTGTGGGCAATTAGGGGGCTCGAGCCTAAGTGAGTAACTTCGTGATTGCAATAGAGTTTTATTTTAGGAGACACTAAAACTAGAAAAATTTAATAATGAATAAGGAGGATGAATTCCTCTAGGCTTTCCTCGAAAGTAATCAAATCGATGTATGGCTTGTCAGACAAGAAATTTTCTTGTTGATACCTCGTCGGTTTGCCGCAGGGCAATTCATTTTTAATAAAGTAAAAACAGCTATTGAACTCTCATTTACATTGCCCGCTACGTTATGACTTACTCGCCTATGAGTAAAATCTAAAGCTATTGATTGTGTACGTACCAATTGATTATGGCAAATAGGCTAACAATTAATTAAGTCCTTCTAAGAAATGTATGTTCTTGAGTAGTTTGGGGGTGTGAGTGCAATGCTGATTTGAACTATAAACAGTTTTGCGTCTGGCGAACCAAAGTTTCTTATCTTATAAAAGAATAGTATACTTTTGCGCAGTTGACAGTTTTCTCTTAATCTCCATTACTTAGTTTAAGTCACTAAATTTTGTATTTGCTTTATGTGTTGAGGCAGATATTCTAGCTTTTTCATTATTTAAAGAATTAGCTAAATAGTCAGTATTCATGTGCTAGACGCATTTAACTGAAGATTAAAAGGTATGAGTAAGCTGAGCGTGTCAGCTTAAAACCACCCATAAATATCACTTACAAACTTTTGTTAGCAACTTAATCTTAAGACTCTATAGTTTTAGGTATTTGGGCGTTTGGTATATACGTTTGATTAGGTCTAACTCTTTGACGCTTTTTATCATAAATCCTAGATGATTCCTAGCTTTGGTACTGAAATCCGTGGGAGTAATTTTGATTTATTAAGTCGAGTTTAATTCTGTTTTGTTAGAGAATATTGTTTTGATTTCTGTGACACCGCGGGGTCTATGCTCTGATTATATTTATTGCCGTAGGGCTGTTATGTTTTCGTGATGATTAAAAGGGCAATTATTATCTTGAGGCTCAAAGGTGTGTAAGACAGATTGAGAAGATAATCCTCAAGTATTAAGCTTCTCGATCAATATATGGAAAGACATCGTTGAATACATCGTGATTATAAAAAGCCTTATGAATACTTACCTATGTTTAAACATAGATAGAAAGGATGATATTAATGAAAATTTTAGCTATCGACGATTCAAAATCAATACTAGGTTTTATTGGAAGTATTCTTGAATCAGAGCATGAAATAGTACTTTGCAATGAAAGCAACCTAGCTGAAGAGGAAATATCACGTAACATTCCTGATCTTATTCTTTTAGATGTTGTAATGCCTGAAAAAAGTGGTTATGAGATTTTACGCAAAGTTAAGCGTAATGCAGCAACAAAACATATTCCTGTTGTTTTAGTGAGTTCGAAAAAGGAATCAAGCGATATTAATTGGGGTAAAAAACAGGGTGCAGATGATTATTTGCCGAAGCCCTTTACTGAAGTACAGCTTTTAGAAACAGTAACAAAGTTTGTTACTAGTTAAGGATCAGTTTTTGCTACTGCGTATGAATAGTAAAATCTGTTGACGCATAAGTTTTCAGATAATTGGGTTTTATAGTAGTTAAGTTTTAGGGTGGGTAAGTTTTATGTTTGTTGATAAGGCATGTGTTTTTCGCCTGGGGGAGAGTTTTTTCGCTTTTCCAGGTCAAGATGTTCAGGAAGTCACTGAGATTGGAAAGTTTAGTCCTGTTCCACGTAGTAGTGCTGTACTATTGGGATTGTTAACTTCGCGTGGACTTATTTATCCTTTGCTTGATTTGGGATTACAACTTAAACAAGACAATCAATTACTGAGTTCAGAAAATACTCTTGGCGATAACGAGTTTTTATCTGATATAAATACACCCAAAAAACTTAATAAAGTTGAGTTCCAGCAGCAAAGTCAACATGCTTTGGTTGTGCGCGATGGTGAAGGCGAAGTTGCCTTGGCCGTTGATGAAGTGATTGGTTATGAATCACAGGTATCGACAGATGATTCAGATATGTCATTTGAAATTGCGGCTGCGTTTGGACCTGATACAACCAGTGAAACGACCGAAGGATATCCCAGCTATTATCAAGGTGATGTTTTTTACTACTTGGGGCAAGAAGTAAAGATGTTAAAACTTGCACCACTTTTGGATGTAATGACTATTGAGGTCGTTTAACCTAGCTAAGGTTTTACTAATGGCAGTTGTCTATAGCTACTATAAAAGAATGTTAGCGTTCTACGCTCATATGAAGTTTGACTTGATAAACGGAAATAATATGAAAATCAATTATTTTATGCAATCACGATATTTAACAATGAACAGGGATGATGAATTCCCCAAGGCTTGCCTCGAAACATACAGAATCGACTTATGGCTTGCTATTCGAGATTTCTTTGTCGAAACCCCTGCGGCTTACTGCAGGGTCCGTTCATTAGAGATTCTAAATCACGTAGTAAATGCAATCTTAATTTTAGAGAGGAGGCTATCTTATGCAACAACCACAGCAAAGTGATAGTTTGGATTATAATAATACTGAGTTTGATGTAAATGATAATATCGAACATAATTACGTTTTTGATGATGCTTTTGACGATATGCCTAATTTAGATATACAGGAACAAGGTGTTGGGTTAGAGCACCAACCAATGGGTGAACTCGATTATCAAAACATGAGTGAGCTAGACCACCAACAAATAGGTGAGCTAGATCATGAACAAATGGGTGAGCTCGATTACCAGCCGGCTGAGATGACTTTTGAAGGTCAAGAAATACCAATTATAGGTGCTTCTGATGATTCAGATACGAGGCGAGGGTTTGGTCTACGAAGTAAGATTCTTCTATTTATGTTTCTCTTAGTGGCAACAAGTCTTGGTACAAGCTTGTTTGGCACTCTTAGAAGTGTACGTGCGTCTCATTTTGAAACCTTGCATGCAAATAGACTGCTTGCTGCTGAGTCTCTAGAGCAGAATGTTGAAGACTTTTTTGCAATAAGTGTATCACAACTTTTAACGCTTAGTAGTACTCAACTTATACAAGATAGTGTAGAACAGCGCAATCTCTCCTATATAGAGAAGTATGGTGATGACTATAATCTTTTTCTTGAAGAGATAAACATAAGAGAAGAACAATGGTCTAATGCTGCTGAAGATGCTTCATTAGTGGATTCAATATTGACGAATGATCAAAAAGTCAATGCAGCTAGTTATCAGCTTAGAGATTTTGCAGCTTCTTATGGTGGACATAGTGGGCTGGTGATTACAGATCAATATGGTGCAACTGTTTCAGCAAGCCATAAATTATCGGATTATTACCATGGTGATAAAGAATGGTGGCAAGTTGCATGGGCAAATGGACAAGGTGAAGTCTATATATCTAAGTTATCGTCTAACGAAGACGTACTAACACAGGATTTTGTTATTGCTTTACCACTTATTTCAGACGCAGGTAATCTTATCGGGGTCATGCGCTCTACGCTCAGTACAACTGAGCTTAATGCTTTTATTTCAGAACCACGTTTTGGTGAAACGGGTCATGCTGTTTTGCTAGATGCCAATGGTGATGTGTTGTTTGATCCAGGTTTAACCCTTGGACATAATTCAAAGGGAATACCTTTAGACTCTCGCCAAAAGTTGGTTAATAGCGATCGCCAAAGCTTAGACTTTACAGATGAAGTAGGAGATCGTTCCCTGTTTGTAAATCTTAATGTAAATGCAAACACAGTAGTCAAAGAAGATCAAGTCAAAATGATGAATACAGATGGTTCACGCGAATATGCTTCAATTTTAGATGCAATGGACTATTTACGGACTCAGTCACTTAGTCAGGCCATTAACGATTTAGGCTGGACCGTGGTCATTAGGCAAAAATTTAATGAGGCATCGCAAGCTGTTAACAACGTTAATAAATGGAACATTATTGTTTTTATTTTTACTCTTTTAGCCACCTTGTTTTTTGGTGTTATTTTTGCTCGTCGTTTGACCAAACCACTTAATCATCTTGTGGACGTTATGCGACAGGTTGGTGCTGGTGATTTGTCAACGCTCGCAAAAGTAAATACTAAAGATGAGATTGGACTTTTGGCGGGTTCTGTTAACGATACTGTTATTAAGCTTCGAGATGTTGTTCGTACAGAACGTGAACGTGATTTAGCTCAAGAAGAATCTGAAATGTTGCAAAGTAGTATTAGTGGATTCCTTGATGTAATTACAGATGTAGCGCAGGGAGATTTGACGCGACGCGGTACGGTATCTTCAGACATTCTTGGTAATGTTGTTGATGCAACAAATGTCATGGTTGAAGAGGTTGGCTTCCTCCTCAGTAATGTAAAAGAGACTGCAACACAAGTTGGTTCTGGTGCTCAAAACATGATTCAGAGTTCTGAAAGTATCGCAGAGAGTAATCAAAGTAGGGTACAAACTGCAAACCAACTAGCAGAAGCAATTCACTCAGTTTCACAATCTATGCAACAAATGGCGGGGCAGGTAGATACTGCTGCTGCTACGGCACTACAGACGTATAGTGCATCGCAAGAGGGTAGTTTGGTAGTGAAAGATACCTTGGTTGGTATGCAAAATATTCGTCAAGAAGTACAGACGATTTCAAAGCGTATTAAAAACCTTGGTGATCGTTCTCTAGAAATTTCTGAGATTGTTGAAACGATTCGCCATCTTGCATCTCAAACGAACCTTCTTGCACTTAATGCTGCTATTGAGGCAGCAGGTGCAGGTGAAGCGGGTGGACGTTTTGCGATTGTTGCAGATGAAGTTCGTAAACTAGCGGAGAACTCTGCGCAAGCAACAGAGCGTGTATCGTCTCTTATTCAAAGTGTACAAGAAGAAGTTCAAGATGTAGTTATCTCTGTAGAGGATGGTATTCGCGAGGTAGAAGGCGGATATGAACTTGCTACACAAGCGGGACAAAGACTTGACGATATCGGTATACAAGCACAAAGTTCTGCTGGACTAGCTCAGAAAATTGCTGAGCTTGTACGAGAACAGGTACAGCGTGTAGGTATTGTTAATAGTAATTTGCAGATGATGAGTAAATCAGGTACGCAATCGCAGCATGTTGTGGCAGAAGGTAAGCAGACTGCTGAGCAATTGCAGGTCTTGTCTCAAGAACTGCTTGCTAGTCTTTCACACTTCCGTCTTGAAGAAACTCAACTAGAAGCTCAATTAGTGGATTGAATTTTATGTCAATAGCGTCAACAACCATATCAAAAGATCAAGCAACTATAGTAGAGAAGCAAACTGTATTTGGGTCGCACGAGTTAGTTGAAACCTTTTTAGTAGAAGCATTAGAAGGTCTTCAGCAGTTTGAAAATGCCACTTTACGTTTACGTGAGGGTATGGACGAAGCGACTTTGCAAGAGATAGTTATGCTTGGCCATAGACTCAGAGGAAGTTCTGCGCTTTATGGTTATCCGCAAATATCTCAGCTTTGTGATATGGTTGAGCGCTTAGCATTGGCTGTACCTGCTTTAGAGACAAGTCAACACAAACAAGTACAAGAATTTTTTGACCATGTGATGATTTGTTTGAGAGGCAGTTTAGAACGTATTGCTAGAGGTAATACAGAAGGTAATATTGGTTTGGAACTTGCCCACTTGGGCGGGTCGAACCTGTTGTTAAGCCTTTTGAGTAGTGTTAAGGTTGGTAACAAAAAGTTAGATAGCCAGAAGGACCAGCTAGGTCACCTGAATCAAACAAGTCACGAGTCTGATACTAAAGATGTCAAAGCTACTCAAGAGAAACCATCAGCAATACGGGTTCTACTAGATGAGCTCGAGCTCTACCGAAAAAATGAACAAGAAACCCTTGAATACTTTTTGCCAGAAGTAAAAGAACATCTTGATCATATCGATCAAGGTTTTTACGAGCTTTCGCAGTCAGATACTGCTACGACTGATCCTGACATTGTTAACCAGTTGTTCCGTTCAGCCCATACACTCAAAGGCTCTGCCTATATGGTGGAGTTGCAGTTTTTGGGAGATGTTGGACATGCACTAGAAGACATCATGATCAAAGTGCGTGAAGAAGGTATGGACTTTAGCGAGGCCGAACCTGTACTGCGTAAAGGTAATAAAGCTGTCAAAGAATTGGTAGCAATTCTTGAAGGCAAACAATCAGATAAATACGAACAGCAGCTTGATACTAGCTTGCAAGAGTTTCAGCAAGCGCTTGATGGGTTACTTGGCGTTGGTGTTGTTACGATCTATCAAGTAAGTGCTGAGCTTGATGTTAAAGATATTCAAAAAGAGGTGCCAGCAAAACAAGAAGCATCGGCTGTTTTGGCGCTTATAGATGAGCTCGAGCTCTACCGAAAAAATGAGCAAGAAACACTTGAGTACTTTTTGCCAGAAGTAAAAGAACATCTTGACCATATTGATCAAGGATTTTACGAGCTTTCGCAGGCCGACCTTGATACGACCGATCCTGACATTGTTAATCAGCTGTTTCGTTCAGCACATACGCTCAAAGGCTCTGCTTATATGGTGGAGTTGCAGTTTTTGGGAGATGTTGGACATGCACTAGAAGACATCATGATCAAAGTGCGCGAAGAAGGTATGGATTTTGGCGAGGCCGAACCTGTACTGCGTAAGGGTAATATCGTTGTCAAAAAATTGGTTGCGATTCTTGAAGGTGCACAGCAGCAGAACTATAAGCAACAGCTTGATAAAAGCTTGCAAGAGTTTCAGCGAGCGCTTGATGGGTTGCTCGGTCTGGGTGCTGTTATTATCTATGATGATATTATCCAAGATGAAGAAGCAAATGCAGAACCAGAAGATAAAAAATATCAGCTTGAACAAGGCCTACAGAAAGCGCTAGATAGTTTGTTTGGGTTTGATATTCTTCTAGATCAACAAGCTGACGAACAAGCAAATTCTGGGCGCAATCAAAGCCAAAGCAATGGTGAACCTGAAGCCGAATCTTTACAAGCAGATTCGCAAGCCTCTAATGGATCACAGCAAGTTAAACCTGCCGCAACTATTCGTGCAAGTGTGCAGCGTCTTGATGACATGCTCACTTCGGTTGGTGATTTACTTGCTTCTCGTACACGTTTGCAAAATCGTTTAGATAGTTTTTCAGCACTCACCAAGCAGCTCGAAGCAAGCCGTATGCGTATGCTTGCTGTAACTAAAGAGTTCGAAAAACACTATCTTACGCCTCAGCTTGCAGCTACCCAGTCTCAAGAAGCTTCTGGTATTGTTACTGGACAAAACAAATTAGCCACTAATGATCTAAGCAAACATGATAAAGAAAATGATGCGTTGCATAAAACATTGAATGAGCGCTTTGCTGAATTAGAATTTGATAGCTATAGTGATATCAATATTTTAGCAGGTAGTATTGCAGAAATGGCGAATGACTTAGCTGAAATGCAATATCAGTTTGATGCCCTAGGCTTTGATCTAACTCGTGATGCAAATAAAATTCATAGTATTAGTCAGAGCTTGCGTTCGCAAATTGGACGTGTGCGCATGGTCGCTATGACACACTTATTTTCTCGCTTAGAACGTTTGCTCAGGCAAGGTAAACAAGATGCTGAACAAGATATTTTCTTTGAAACAATCGGTGAGCAAGTAGAGATTGACAATGCTATTTTGGAAGCGGTTTTTGATCCTATTGTACAGCTTGTTAAGAATTCTAAAAGCCATGGTATTGAGAGTCAGACTGAGCGATTAAGCAAAGGAAAGCCTGCGCAAGGTCGTATTACGGTACAAGCAAGCTATCAAAGAAATAGTGTCATTCTGACCATCAAAGATGATGGTAAAGGTATTGATTTAGAGGCTGTTAAAGCAAAAGCAGTAGAGCGTGACCTACTAAGTAGTGAAGAAGCTGCACTTTTAACTGATGATGAAGCACGCCAGCTAATCTTTAGCCCTGGCTTAAGTACGGCTGAAACCCTGACCTCTGAAGCAGGTCGTGGGGTTGGTATGGATATTGTGGCGAGCCGCATACGTTCAGTTAAAGGAACTGTACTAGTAGATAGCGAAAAAGATAAAGGTACAACCTTTACGCTATATCTACCGTTGACCTTGCTTATCTCTGATATTTTGCTTATTGGTGTAGGACGAGAACGCTTTGCGGTACCTACTGAGAGTATTCGTGCAATTGAAAGATTGCCAAGAGATATTATGCAACTGGCCTTAGCAGGAGGACAGCAAGAACAGCCAACTATTATTTATAATGAGATGACGATTCCTATTTTCCATATTGCTGAGCTTTTAGGTATAGCTTCGACGCCAGTCGCCTCAAAAGACGCTGCTGATTACTTAACGAGTGAAGGCGATAAGCAGCTTATGCTTATTCTAGAAACAGCAGGCAGACACTATGCGCTTATGCTAGATAGTATCTTTGATATCGAGGAAGTTATTATCAAGAGCTTGAGTAAACGACTAGAGTCTCTGGAGTTTATCTTGGGTACAACGCTTTCTAGTTATGGAGATATAGTCTTGCTGTTAGATCCACAAGGTTTATACAAACTTGGGCAAGAGCGCTACATGCCACAAAGAAATACACAGCAAAACATCTTGAATAAAGGAGTAAAGCATACTTCCGCACTGAATGAAAATAACGAATTAAGTAGTAATGATAATCTCGCAGGTGAGTCTTTGCAGGAAATTGGCATGCCTACTCCTGCTCAGATTGTAGAGAAAAGTGTACAGCGACTGTTGCTGGTTGATGACTCTGTGAGTGTTCGCAAGGTGTTGAGTAAAAAGCTCGAGCGTATGGGATATGAAGTAACAACCGCTCACGATGGACAAGACGCTTTTGATATCTTGTTAAAGGATAACAACTTTGATGCACTCTTGTCAGATTTAGAAATGCCTCGCATGAATGGGTATGAACTGATTGATGCTGTACGTCATCGCAGCGATGAACAAACGCAGAAGCTTCCTATTATTGTAATGAGCACACGTGCTCGTAAAGAACATGTTGATCTCGCTAAAGAATTAGGCGCAGATGACTATTTGGTAAAACCTGTCGATGAGGAAACTCTTGCACAAAGGTTAGCGCAATATTTATAGGGAACGATATAGAGGAATTTGATGACAGAACATGACCTAAATACTAAAAAACTGTTTTTAATCATGCCAGAAGACATGGTTAAAAAATATAGGAGACGTTTCTTACAAGAAGGCTTTATTTGTAAAGCTGTTGATAGCGGATTTTATGCGCTGACAATGTTAGAGCGCGAAAAGCCGAATCTGATTATTGCAACAGAGGATATTGAGGATTTAGAAATCTATGATTTGCTTGAAATTATAGATAGTGATCCTGACTTGTCTGAAACGCATATTATTGTCTTGAGTGAAAACTTAGATTCCCATAGCAATAAACGTTGTATGACCTTAAGTAGGAACAGTGATTTTGAAGCTGTTTTAGCGACAGCTTATCAACTCCTTAATGTAAGAGTAGAAGTAGCAGCAGATAACATACCTATAAATGCAGATGATAGCGTTAGTCTTTTCAATGATGTAATTGAGGAAAAGGCAAATGATGATACTTTTGCTAATACAGCAACGTTGACAGAAGACGATGCTAGTGCAACTGCAAATGGTAAACAGAATCATCTAGATAATAAGACTGAAAGTGTTGAATTTGGCACGGGTAGCTTTGAAGTTGGCGATGATAACCAAATCAGTAATCATATACCAGCGAGCATTCGCTACGATACAAGTGACGCTCAAATTACTGGAGAACTTGCTACAGATCAACTTGTCGAATTGATTAAGACTTTTGCAATGGGATCACGAGGTTTATTGATTGTGCGTACGCCCAAAGCAGATGGTCGACTTTTGTTGGAACACGATCGCCTTTTAAAAGCTGAATTTAATAATACTGCTGGTCAAGAAGCCTTTAATGCCCTGCTACAGAATGTCTTTTTGGAAGATAGAGTAAGTTACTTCTTTAAACGCTATGACAATGCCTTATCAAGTTCAGCAAGTAAAGGTAAGGGTGTTGCTTTGAGTTACCTTTTAAAGATATCTGAAGATTTTGTTAAAGTTTAATGCAAGTAGTCTAGAGTTATATCAGTTTATTTAAAGATATAGCAAAGTAAGATTAGAGCATTGAAGCGTATTTTAGGAAGGCTCGAGCCCAACTGTTAAGCCAACAGTATAGTAAATGTGTTAAAAATAGATTTATATTTAAAGCAAATGTAATAAGGAATGAATAACTATGAAACAAGTTCTTGTTGTAGACGATAGTATCAGTGTTAGAAAAGCGTTAGAACGTATTCTTAAACCTAAAAATGTTGAGGTCTTGAGTGCTGATAGTGCGAAAGTGGCTTTAGATATCTTAGAGCAACAACATCCTGCACTGATCATCGCAGATATTGTCATGCCTGAAATGGATGGCTATGAGTTCTGCTCTTTGTTGAAAGAGCATGAGCGTTTGAAAACTGTGCCTGTCTTGCTTATCTCAGGTATTGTGAATCCAGAAGTTAAAAGCAGAGCAAAAGATGTTAAAGCGATAGGCATTGTTAAAAAACCTTTTAAGCCTGATACCTTACTTTATATTGTCAGTCTTATCTTTGAAAAATTAAAGACCCGAGCGACTTCTGAGCAGGCCATTACACAGACAGAAGCAACTACACAGACACAAACAACTACACAGACAGAAGCAACTACAGCAGCAGTTGTGCCAGACGTAGAAACAACACAAGCTATCGCTGAGCCAAGCCCTAGTTTGTCTACTATGCCTGTAGATCCAGTAGATGCGCTACCTGTAGATAATTTGGATGCGGTAGATGTATTAGTAGATTCACAACCTGGATTAGATTCACTTGCATTAGATTCATCACCTGCAGTTGAAAGTCAGCCACTAGACGATATACCTGTAGAAGTGCTTAATCTCTTAGACGATAAACCAGTAGATGGTAGCTTCGAAGGACTTAGTCCAGTATCGGGACAAGCAGAATCTAGTGTTACTGAACAAGCTCAGGTCTCTTTGCTAGCTGATGCAACAAGTACAGAAAACGCAAGTGATAATGTAGATTTACCTCATTTTTCAAAACCACAATCAGCAAATGGCTATGATCCTGGAGTTCTCGAAGCTGCTGCGACGCGCTTTAAGTCTAATGTCAATGTGGATAATCTATGGCTTTTAAATACTGAAGCTCAGTGCCTTCTGCATTTGGGATCAGAACGAAAGCAGATTGATTCTGAAGTAGGTGAATACTTTGAAGTATTTTACCGAACAGCACGTGACTTTGCTAAAATTACATCAAATTCATCTATGAATAGCCTTTTTGTAGAATATCCTGAGACTTGTTATTTTCTAGTAAAAGTCAATGAAGGACTTTTGATGGTACTAGATTTCCAAGATGTTAGTGCCTTGAGTATGGTGCGCTATATGATGCGTAAAGAATTACCGGAACTGGTCACTGAGATAGAAGCGATGCCTATCGCCAGTTAAGTAACTATATACATTAAAGATGTATGAAATAACGGTTTAGACAAGTTCTCTGAATGTTTAAACTTTATTACAAATGCTAAAAGCGCTGCCATGATTTGTTGTTGATGCAACTTATTGTGGGAGCGCTTTTTACTATTAAGCGCTTGTGCGTGACTAAGCAGCCTGCAAAAAGATTTGATCAGCCAGAGACTTTATTATGTGAATGCTGGTGGCTTAGCCACATTAGTATAAGGCTTAGCCATTTAGTAGTAAGTACGTGTGCAAAATCAAGCTATATTATCTAATTAGGCACTAAACCTCTACAGGACTGAACATTCGGTACGATTATAGTTTCAAAATAGTTAAACATGGTTTTGCCTTGGTACTTATGTCGATGTTTTTCTGTACATGGCCAATCAAACTAACAAAAAATGGACTTTTTGAAGCGTGGTGTACAGAGTTTGTTCTGTGCTTGTTCTGTGCTTGTTCTGAGATTGTATAGAAATCATATAAAAGTGGGCAAGTGTATCGAATTGTTAGCAAGGTGTTAGCTGTTAATAGCCTAGAGCTGTAACATCGCTGTGATGCTCTCAACTCTATGATTCTAAATAGGATGATGGTAGTACAAGGTATTTTAATAACACTGATAATTTCAATCATTGGTATGAATTCACTGCTAACGGAACTATGCCTATCTAAAGTCTTGGTATGCGTTAGAGCGATTGCAAATAAGATACCAGTAGCGACTGTTTTCTCAACATATTCTCTAAAGATATAAAAAAGGTACAGGCCTTGAGTTTGTGTTGAGATAATTTATCAACGTTGTCGGAATCAAAAAATGCAAATGCATAAATAACCATCTTTTCAGTTGTAGTAATTTTTTAGGAGTAAAATATGGTTGATATAACAGTATTAAATAATGTTTGGATAATTGTTTGCGCAATTTTTATTTTCTTTATGCAGGCAGGGTTTGCAATGTTGGAGAGTGGACTTGTACGCTCAAAAAATGCTGTAAACGTTATTATGAAAAATTATATTGATATGAGTGCTGGTTCGATTGCCTATTGGCTTGTCGGCTTTGGACTTATGTTCGGTGTAAATAACACAGGCTATATAGGTTTAGATATGTTCGTTCTTAATGATGCAGAGCCTACAACCTATACCTTTCTCTTCTTCCAAATGATGTTTGCTGCTACAGCAGCCACAATTGTTAGTGGAGCTTTAGCGGAGCGTATTCGTTATTGGCCTTATATTTTCTGCGCTGTGTTTATCAGCTCTTTTATCTATCCTATTTTTGGTAGTTGGGTTTGGGGTAGTTTTGATGGTCAAACAACAGGTTGGCTTAAAGCATTAGGCTATGTTGATTTTGCAGGTGCAACAGTTGTCCACGCACTCGGTGGCTGGTGTGCGTTAGCAGGCATTATTGTACTAGGACCACGTGTCGGACGTTATGGTCAAGGTGGACGTAACTTTAATATTCCGGGTCATAACTTGCCTATTGCTGCATTGGGTGCCTTTATTCTTTGGTTTGGATTCTTTGCCTTTAACGCTGGTAGTGCTTTAGATGCAGGCGCTAACCTTGGTGCTATTATTCTTAACACTCACCTTTCAGGTGCTGCAGGGGTTATCGGTATGATTATCATGCTTAGCCTTTTAGATAGACGAGTTTTGTTTGGACATACAGTAAACGGTGGTCTAGGTGGGCTAGTGGCAATTACTGCAACAGCTGATGCCGTAGATCCAGTTTTCGCAATTGCTATTGGTTTTGTGGCTGGTATTGTTGTGTTTGCAGGTATGTCAATCATGGATAATATGCGACTTGATGATCCTGTAGGTGCAGTACCTGTTCACGCACTAGCAGGCACATGGGGCGCTTTGGCAGTCGGTCTTTTTCATAAAAATCACTTCTTAAGCTTAGAGCAATTGGGTATTCAGGCATTGGGTATAGCAGTTGTATTTTTGTGGGCATTTCCTGTTGCTTGGATAATGTTTAAGCTAGTTAGTGTTCTTGTTAATTTACGTGTCAGCATGGGTGATGAGCGTCGTGGACTTGATTATGCTGAGCATAAAGAGCTTGGGTATCCTGAATTCCAACAAGGCTTGCTAAATAAAGGTTCAGCAAGAGGCGTGGCTCCAGCACCAAGGGGTGCGGCTCAACCACAGCCACAATTTCAGCCACAAGTTCCACAGACACCAGCTCAAACTCCTGCAGCTAAATCAGCTTATGAGCAGGTGGAGTGGTGAACCAAACCATAATTGCGCCACAAGAAGCTTCAAGACGTAGACGATTAGTCTATGCTAGTTGTCAAGGCGTGTTATCAGAAAAAGATAGTTTAACTATGGTAGCACTGTGCGATAGTAATTTTTCTCAAGTAGAAACTTTTACCCCTTTTCGTTTTTTCAAAGAAGCACAAACTCGTTTTAATTTATCAGCAACTTTAGTTAAGACGCTAATGCAACGTTTTAATGAGAGTCAACAGATTTCTTTGGACCAGCTAGTTGACCCTACGCCGTCAGCGATGTCGGCATCCATGCCTGCAGGCGGACCTGGATCTATAGCTGGATATAATGACGGCACTAAAACAGCAGAGCAAATTGTGTTTGAGCAATTGGTAGCTAGGTTATTTTCTTACCTACAACTACAGCAACAACCTAATGTTAAAAACTACTTGAGTGGTGTGTTAAGTAAAAGCAAAATGCCACAAGCAGCAAAAACAGTGCTCGTAGATAGTTTGCAAGTCGGTGTCTTTTCACCTTCAGCGCAAAAGTTAGCGTCACCAGAAATGATTGCAGTATTGGATGTACTTTATTCTAGTTATTGTGAGTTGTATGGACCTGTTCAAGCAGATCAAATCTTTTCTAGTATTATGTCTGAAGTAGAAATGAATGTTCCAGAAGCACGACAGTATTCTCCTAGACAATTTCTATAGCTCGAGCTCCGAAAACTAGTTTCATCATTAAATTCCCGTTTATGTCTAAACGGGAATTTTTAGTTATTTAAATAAGATTATCGAATACAGAATAACACCACACTATCCAAATATTATCGAAGTTAGTATAAGCCTTGCATTACGTATTGCTATATTCAAAACCATCAACACACAACTTTAGAAGTGCTTCAATATAAAAAAAGATGTGTAGTGCTTTTACAGCACTACACATCTAAAGATTAATATCAATCTTGTCGTTTGTTTTTTAAATTACTTAATTACCAAACCACATTCAGATAAGTTTATAACTGTGTCACTATAAAGCGTTACAGTAACATAACTCGCTGAGCCTGCTGCAGTTAGGCTAGTGTCATAAACACCATTAGCAGTAATTTCAACTACGTTTTGATCGATAATGCCCCAAGCACTATTAAGTGTACTTAAAGACATACTTGAAAAACCTTCTGGACTACTACCAGCACAAGAAAGAGCATATGTTGCGCCTGGTTGTGCTATTACATTTTGGAAAGCGCAAGATTCGCCGCCGCCACCTAAGAAATTACCAGTACCAATACCATACTCAGCCTGACCACTAGAACTACAGGTTGTCCAGCTGTCGAAAGTATCAAAGCTAGCATTGTCTAGTAATGTGTTTTCAACTGTAGCACCTGGAGTTGGTGTAGGAGTTGG
>CALHRJ010000238.1 GCA_938038395.1 uncultured Deinococcales bacterium
CTTTCACCTATTATGTAAGTTGCGTCCTTACCATCAGCATAGCGCTTGTCCAGCCACAGATTAACTGCAAAGTCTGCTTCTGGATTTGCTAATAGTCCATCTGTATTTTCAGTACCTTCTTGGGCACTGCCAAGTGAAGCGCAAAGTACAACTAGACTTAAAACACACAAAGCCCATTTTTTTAAACACTGTTGATCTAACAAAAAACCACCCCGCTGCGACTACATAAAGCTACTGCCATAGCAAATCTAATAAACTACGATAACTTTCTACATCTTAAACCCCTCTTACAAAATGTTAGTCTTTAGCGGCTTCAATCCTAGCTAATATGCCAGTCATAGACTTACTTATTCTCTTTCATAATCCAATGATTAAGGTATATGTGAAAGAAAGCACTTGATTATATATAAAGATTTATTGTACAATTTAGTCATATTAAGGAAGGTGAAACGATGAAAGCTACACTACAATCAGTTTTAAGTTCAGTTAGTCAAGTTAATACTCCAAAACCAGAGACAGTAACTGAGAAAACATTGTCAACAAAAATGGCAACACAAAGAAGTGGCTCAGCTCGCAAACGTGTAGTGATAGTAGGTGCTGGCTTTGCTGGTCTATACGCAGCTAAAAAGCTCAAATCAGCCAATGTTGATGTACTTCTCATCGATAAAAACAACTACCACACCTTCCAACCTCTCCTCTACCAAGTTGCAACTTCAGCTCTGAATCCAGATGAAATTGCACACAGCGTACGTGCAACGTTTAGAAATCAAAAGAACTTCGACTTTTTACAAGGCACCGTAAAATCTGTAGATTGGACTGAGAAAGAAGTCTTGCTATCAAATAGCGATACTATTAGCTTTGACTACCTCATCCTTGCTACAGGTGCTATCTATAATGACTTTGGTGTAGAAGGTGTTCAAGACAATGCATTTTTCCTAAAAGCTTTACAAGATGCTGTCAATCTACGTAGCCACATTTTAGAACGTTTTGAAGAAGCCAACAAAAACCCTGAAAAACTTGACGATGGCTTAGTCAATGTCGTTATCGTGGGTGGTGGTCCTACAGGTGTCGAAATGGCTGGCGCACTTTCTGAACTCTATACTAATGTACTACGTAAAGATTTCCCAAAGCTTGATTTTGTAAAAGCCAATATCATTTTGGTAGAGCAAACCAATAGCCTACTCGGTCAATACAGTGAAGGTAGCGGTAGCTATGCAAACGATAGTTTAGAGAAAATGGGTGTAGATTTACGCCTTGGTGAATCCGTTACTTCAGTCACACCCACCAGCGTCACTCTAGCTTCTGGTGAGGTGATACCTAGCCACACCTTAGTTTGGGCAGCAGGCGTACGAGCGCACCCCTTAGCAGAAGCACTCAATATAGAACTCACTAGAGGCTTCCGAATTGCTGTTGATGCAGACCTAAGCATTCCTACCAAGCACAATGCATTTGTAGCAGGTGACTTAGCAGGTGCAACAGACAAAGATGGAAACTTACTTCCGCAACTTTGCCCAGTAGCCATACAACAAGGTAGTCATGTTGCCAAACAAATTATTGCTGACTTAAACGGCAAAGCTAGAAAAGACTTTAGTTATTTTGATAAAGGTTCGATGGCAATCGTTGGGCGCAATGCAGGTATTGCAGAAATGTCGCCACAACTCGGTGGTATTAAATTGCGTGGCTTTATTGGTTGGTTAGCATGGCTCTTTTTGCATATTGTTTACTTAGTTGGTTTTCAAAACCGCTTTTTGGTCTTAAGTAATTGGTTCTATAGTTACATCAGTAGAGATCGTCATGCTCGTTTGATTATGCGTGTTTCGTCAGATACAGAAACGGATGTTGACGAGGCTTCACAAAAACAAGCAACAGCTTAAATTGTTATAAAAACTAGCTTTTCTTTGCCTGTGCATCCTATTGCACAGGCTTTTTTATGTCTACTTTTGACTAACCCAAAAGGGTTAGCAGCTTGTACCTCTTCTAGTAGATGCCCCATAGCATCAAGCTCCCGTAACATAGTTACATAAGGAGTTAATCATGAAAACAACAAACATTATCCGCAAAAACATCAGTAAGATTATTGGTACTAGCTTAGTCCTCACAGGAATCACTCTAGGTGGTTGGGTAGCTTACAATACTCTCTCCCCAACTCAAAACACAGACCATGTAGACCATACAGGGCATGACCATGTGCGAGGACTTGACTATGATGAATCTGATCTTGAAGAGGCTTTTAGTCATCCAACATTAAGAGATGAACAAACCTATGACTCTGAGAACTTCAGAATTCACTACAGCCTCAAAGGTAAAGACAAGGTTGAAGCTGGCGATGATAATAACAATGGCATCCCTGACTTTGTCGAAGACGTTGCCAAATACTCGGAAGAAACTAAAGCACAACAGCTTGCACTAGGCTGGGCACATCCTCCAACAGACGGTAACTGGGGTGGCAACGACTTGTACGACATCTACCTACTTGCAGAAACTGAAGGTGGCGGTTTTACAGACGGTGGTGCTGAAGAAACGATTGTTGGCGATAACCCGTTCACAACAGATGTTAAAGAAAAGAATTCTGCCTTTTCATACATCGCAATTGGTCCACGCTACGAAGAAGCAAGTTTAAAAAAGTCTCGTGACTATCTTAAGGTCTTGATGGCACATGAATACCAGCATGCGATTCAATTTGGTTACGATGCACATGAACCAACTGACTGGCTCTGGGAAGGTGGCGCAAGCTGGATAGAAGAGCAACTGTTTGATAGCCTCGATAGCTCACACGAAATGCTTGACTCAGTCTTTAAGTCCCCAGATAGCTGCCAAGCCAGCTACGGCGGAGAAACACGCATAGAAGACGATGGTCGTATATACGGCATGTGGATTTACTTGCAGTATCTTTCAGAAAACTATAGTCCAGACATCGTAAGGTCTATTTGGGAAGAGGCTCGTTTCAGAGATGGTTACGAAGCACTAGACGCTGCGCTCGAGCCCTACGGTACAGACACAAATACCACCTTCAAAAACTTTATGGTTGCACTCTTAACCCGCAACTTCGAAGAAGGCAATAAATTCCCAACCGTAAGACTAGAAGCAACTGTTTCAAGCGATGGCTTTACTGCAACAGATGGTGTAGGTCAGCTCGCAGCAGATTTTGTAGAACTTGATTTTGATGGAATCCAGAACATTCAACTAGAAGCGAATCAGCTAGAAGGACAAATTGTAGGTATCCGCAATCAACAAGCCTCAGTCTTTAATGTAGCTAAAACAGGCATTACGCTTGATGCAAATGACTTTGAGAAACTTTACCTAATTGTCTTCAATCCAGAACATCCTACTGATGAAGCATCTTGTAGTATTAGCAATTACAGCATCGCTATAAACCCTACAACTAAAAATGTTGCAAACACTGCTACACATATAGATACAGCTAAAAACTTTGAAACACCCATAGTCGAAGGACTAGTACAGGAATCAGAAGGTTTCTTTGGAAATATTGTGAACTCTGTCGCCAGCACATTTGGTCTATCTTCACAAAATGATACTCAAGCAATTCATCCACCAGCAACACTTGTGCCAGCTTACTTACCAGCATCACTTGAATTATCAGAAGCTTATACAGAAATGTACGAAGGTAGTGAACTAACCATTCTTGAATACTTGAGTGAAGACTACGATGCTGAAGATTATCTATCGATTGTTTCAGAAGAAGCGCCAGCAGCTACAGTCGAAGATGTATTTGACTACTGGGAGTATGACTTAACAGAAGTTGATAAAACACGCATCGAAAGACAGGTAGTCCTATTTGAGCAATTCATAGAAGACGGTGAAACTGTACAAATGGCAAGCTTTATAAAGGGGAATCAGTTTATAGAATTATCTAGTAATCTTTCAAAAGCACAACTCAGACGTGTAGTTGCAAGCCTACTCTAAAGCTTTAAATTCAAACCTAAACAAAAAAGCTCGAGCCTCCCAACCTGAGGCTCAAGCTTTTCTAATTTCACTTTACATTAGAGTATAATCATGAAACAACAGTTTTCCACACTGATACTTCTATTCTATTTTGGTTTGATAATACCTAATATTAGTCTATCTCAAACCTCTTTACAAAACGTTCGCTATAACCTGTCTTCCGAAGAAATACTACAGCTTGAAGCAGAACAAACAGTTCCATTTATCAAATTAAATAATTACTATCTAGTACACACGAACCCCATTCACCCAATTATCTATAACGAAGAGATATTGGTACCGCTTAAACAAATTACCAGATTATTCACAGGGCAAAGTGAAATTCTAACAGGTCTTGGTCAAGCATCTGCAAACATAAGTTACAACCAAGACAGTAAAACTGCAACCTTTGATTACACGCCTGTTAATCAAGACATGGGTAAGTTATGTCATATGGAATTTAGCACCATCTATAAGGACACAACTAAAAATATTTATCTAGCTCTTTGGTTTCAAGAAAATACAGAACTAGATATAACTACTCCAGATACAACTACTCCCCCAACTACTGAGGACTCTACTATACTCATAGACCTCTCTAGCAACACAAGTCAACAACACGATATGTTAGTTCCACTTGTTAAAGTCTTAGATTGTATTGGTATGGAGTATACTTCTCAGAATAATAATTCATTAGTTATTGAGAGTACTAGAATACTATTTGATGGGAACATATTTCTATACAGTCGTCACTTCGGTTACTTTTTAGATAAAGTCGATAAAAGTTCACCTTATCCAGTCCTTGGTGAGTATGTAATGGTTGAAGATAACCCACACATTGAATTGCTAAATACTCAAATTAGATATGGTAGTCATGGTTTCGCTACATCATCTGAGTTACTACAGTTTGAACTTGCTTCTAGATTACCAAATGAAGCCTCATCTAAAAATCCAGAAGACTACTTAACTATTTATACAGGTCATGAAAGTTCAGTTTCTGCCTATGGAGTTGGAACCCCTGCTCCCCCGTGTGATCTTGGTTGTGATTTTAAGCCAATTTGTAAACAAATCAGTAAAACAACTTATCAATGTATCAAAGAAGTTTCCTACTCACCTTATGGTTATAGCGCCTATACATTGCTAAGGATAAACACCACCACAAAGTAATACAAACAAAAGCTCGAGCCTCCCAACTGAGGCTCGAGCTTTTCTAAGTATCTAATATTAAAGCGTAGCTGTCTTAACTACTAAGTATCGGAACTTGGTGTTGCAGTACCGTCCTCAGCGCCACCCACAAGAACAGAGTAAGAATCTGCATCTCGCTCACGGCTTTCTTTGCGCTCACGGTCTAGCATTTTACGAACTTCTTCTGTCGTTGGTAAATCACGCTTTGTACCAAAGACGATTGGTTTATCGAGCTCGAGCTCTTTTAGCGCTACACTTACAGTATTACGTGTTCTTGGCTCTTCGTGCGCTTCTAGCACTGAAGGTACGCCAATCTTCAATTGTGCAGCACGTCTGCCAACAATCATTGATAAACGATAACGTGAATCAACCATATCGATAAGTTTGTCAAAACCTGATTGTGCCATAATTAAATCTCCAAATCACACAAAAATCATACTGAACAAGTCAGCTCTTCTTACCTTAGCTTAGCCAATATTTAGGGGAATGTCTAGCTAAAATCTTATAAGAGCTTCACATTTCAGAGTTTCGGACCATAAGATATTTCTACACCGCAAGATATTTCTACAACAAGCCACTCAAAACCAAAGAAGCATCTAACTTGTAGCAACTTCACGAGCCAACATAAGCTCTTTGCGTGTTGAACCCCACCTATAACTACTCATGATGCCACTTTCGTTAATAACTCTATGGCACGGGATAATGTAAGCCAGGTTGTTCTTTCCAATAGCAGAACCCACTGCCCGAGAACTGTTTGGCTTCCCTAAAGCTTTCGCAATATCACCATAGCTCAGTACAGTCCCCTGTGGAATGCTAATTAAAGCGCGCCAGACCTGCGTTTGAAAGTTTGTTCCCTTCACAAGTAAATGAACTGGCTTGGCATTCTTAGCATCAGGTTTCTGAAATACATCTGCCATAATAGTTTTGGTGCGTGCATTATCTTCTATATGATTAGCACCTGACCACATCGCCTTAAGTTCACTCAATGCATCAGCTTTCTCAGCTTCACTATCAATAAAACTTAAGTAAGCAATGCCTCGTTCGCTTACAGAAATCAGTCCTAACCCAAAAGGAGTTTCGTGAAAACCGTAAAGCAATTCTATACCCTCACCACCTGTTCGATATTCTTGAGGGCTAGCAGCTTCAAAGGTTACAAATAAATCGTGTAAACGACTTGGGCTAGATAAACCAAGTTCGTAACTTGTATCTAACAAACTACGTGATTCTTTTAAAAGCTCCTTAGCTTGCGTAAGTGTTACAAATTGTAAAAACTGTTTAGGGCTAAGACCTACCCAACGTTTAAAGCTTTTGGAAAGCTTTTCTCGGTTGATTCCAAGGTCTTGAGCTACGTCTTCTATCGCTGGTTGTTCGGCAGCGTGTTCACGCAAATAGCATATAACTTGTTCTGCAAGTAAGTAATCTTGATAATCTTTGTGGATTCTGGCGCTCATAATAACTCAATTGTATGCTTCTTATGTGCCTAGATGCCACCCGAAATTTGTTCAAATCCAGACTTATAGTATCTTAAGGGTTGTTGGCTAAAACGATGTTTGGATTAATCGCTAGGTTGACATCAATCTCTTCTGTAAGATTGGTATTGCTCATAAGCACATAGATAACTTTCTCTTTTTCCAAGCTGATGTTGCGAGGGCTGTTTTCAGGCTCGAGCGCACAATCATCACTAACATAGCTACCTTGTTCGTAAATTTTATAACGCAAATCATTATTCCCAGACGCCTGAATCGTAATGTCACTCCCACCTTCAAGCACATTGAATCTATAAACCTTTGAACTTAAAGGTTTAAGACTGTTCACCTTCTGGAAGTTATTTGGCCATGCATAGTCAATACGCTGTTGACTGGTAATCAACACGGTACCTTTTGGATTGCGATAGTCAAAATCACAAGGGGAAGCTCCAGGAAGGGGATCGTTTACTGCCTTGTTTGAGCCACCTAAAAGAACTTGACGTTCAAAAAAATGATTTTTAGCAAAGTTAAAATAGGTACCACCTAATCCATGACCTTTTTCTGCAATTAGAAAATCATTCAGAACACCATGTGTCGTTTTGCCTTGATAGTTGCGTCCATAATATTCAAAGAATCTTGGTAAATAAGCAAAGCCTTCACTTCCAAAATAGTGATCACTCTCGCCTAAGAAAACCCAAAAATCTTGCGCTTCGTAAAAACCCAAATCATAGTCTTTAAATAAAGCTTCATCTATACCAAGCACTGAAACATCTGCTGGCTGACTCACATCAATAACAGACTGGCGTCGCATAACAGTATTGTCTGAAAACATTGCTGCGGTTGCTGTACCTTCGATAACAAAATTATCATTATGGGTAAAATATCCAATATCTAGATAGGCGAGCTGTACTGCATGAAATAATTCATGACCTACTACTGCTTTTACAAAAGCATCACTACTAGCATTACAAACGCGCAAAGAGTTATGTGTATAAGACCTGCCTTGAATCGTATCGAATGCACCTGTGTTTGCTCGACAAGGTTTATAGGTGAAACCATGGGGCTCTTGATTATTTAAAATAAGCTTATAGTTCAGTACCTGCCCATATCGACCAAGGTATGAACTATCTTGTGGCATTACTGGTTCTGCGAAGCCAACTTCTTTGTATGCACCATAGCGCTCGAGCGCAGCATCTGCTGCAACCTCAAGTTGAGGCACATTACAGCTATTTAGCAACACACTATCTACAGAACAATAAGCTGTAAATGCAATCTGACTGTTTCCTGAGTAACTGGTATGACTCACAACTTGCTGTCTAAGCATTTTTGTAACAGGAGTGCTCCCCGTAGCAGCATTGCGAAAACGAACCAAAGAAAAGGTATAGGGCTTTTCAAATACACTTGATGTAGCAAATGTATAGCTATTGGTAATTCCCTGAGTACGCTGACCTTGGTCAAGCATAAAGAGCGCACCATTGCCAATTATGTTTTGAGGATAGTGAACAATAACCGCTAGGAATTCATCTTCTTGAACATCAGCAGGAATTGGTAAGGAGATTTGTAAAGCAGGTTTTTGTGTTTTACCAGCGTGTGTTACAACCTCATCATAGGCTTTGAGTTGGTACCAAGAGCCTACAAAATCGAGTTCCCAATTAATCGGTAAGTTTATTGCTTTACTGATCAGGCTTGGTACAGTCACTTTTTTAAAGTTGATGGCAATTGAGCTATCGGCTAGGCTCGAGCCGTTCACTGTAGGCGCAGCAATCCTTACATTATCTAAGAGCGCTACACCATGGCGAGAATTCACC
>CALHRJ010000239.1 GCA_938038395.1 uncultured Deinococcales bacterium
CACTTTTGCGCTGCCCTCACCTATTGGCAATAGTTGCATTGAATCCAGATTATTAAGTTCGTAAAGTGCAACCTGACCCTTAGTATGTGTTGCTGCGATATGTGTTGAACTAGCACTTACAGCATCGATTCTCGTATCAGCAATTTCAGCTAATGTTTGCAAAACAGTAAATGATGTTGGGTCCCAAACCTGAGTTTCCCCAGACCAACCACCTGTCACTAAAGTTTTTCCATCAGGAGTAACTGCCACAGCACTAAGCTCAGCATCAGACGCAACCTTAAGTACCTCCTGACTTTTCAAATTAATTACTTGCAAGTTTTCTTCAAAAGCATAGACTGCTACCAACTGCTCTGTATTTGGCAAAAAGACACTTTGGTATGCTGATACATCCCTAAAATGATGCACAAGCTCAGCTGTTGCCACATCCCAAAGTTTTAAACCAGTAGAACCCAAAGCACTTGCAGCCCACATGCCATCTGGACTTAGAGATACTTGGTCTGTCTGACCATCTCTTCGATTTAAAGTTCTCAAGCTTTTGTAGCGTGTAATTTGTGCCGCATTATTTGGGTTTATAGCTGGGAGTTCATCAGAAAACTGAGTCGGGTTAAATTGAGCTGTCGCTACGATTTGTAAAAATAGGTCTTCGAAATCTGTGAGTGCGTCACCGTATACATCACCGAAGGCAATTATGAACTCATCATCTTTAACGTTAATTGCAAGAAAAAGTGTTGGGTTTTTTAGGAAGGTGCCCTCAGCTCGAGCCGCAGGCAACCCACCAATCATCATTGGAGACGCAACCCCCATCTGGTTTTTTTCATCTGAATCAAAAACTTTTCGCAAACTATTCAGTAGCTCCACCGAGCCACTTGTGTCTACCTCTATACCTTGAGCCAGCAACTCATCTAAGAAGTCTGTAGTCCAGAACTGCATACGTGCATGCCCAGGATCATAAGGTTGACTGTTTCTATAGTCATAATTGAGTAACATGGGCCCAGCAAGTTGTTCTATTATTTCCCAGTTCGCTGGATAGTCAAACTTCAACTGAAAGTAAGCAGAAGCATAGCTTTGACTAAGAGAAGTCTTCTCTTGACCAGAAACTAGACCAACTCCGACCATTAGGATTAGGAATAAAGAAACCGCTAATATATGCTTCATGCACTATTTCCTCCCATAGTGTGAATATTTACAAAGATAAAAGAGTATTCAACTATACCATTCTAACTTCTTGTAGTTTATTCAGTGGAGCTCGAGCCTACACTTCAAAAAGTTTATTGCTATGGATTAGCACTTTAATAACCTAAACAGTCAAGTCTAAAAACAGAGCATAATTTAAAATTGACTTCTTCTAGCATAAGCAATTTCATATCTGTAGAAATTGCTTATGTTCATTTAGTTTAAAAGTTAATCCTATATATGATTTAAAGATACGTTTATTGAATCTAGTTATTTACACAGCAAAGAAAAGAAAGCTATGAATAAGTTTGTGCGCTTTTTTAACTGAATTTTTAGCAATAGTTATTCTGTAACAACCTTTATTGGATTTCTAGTATCGATATAGGAATAGTTCACACTCTTGAACCTAAGGTACAAGTATTAAGGTATAGATTGATTACTTGGAGTAAGGATTTTGAACCACTTTAGGATATAGCAAATACCAGCAGCAAAAAATAACGGTAGTAACGGTAATAAATCAATACGAATATTTGCCTCAGGTGATATAAGCCGTTCATAACGAGGAAAAAGAAATAACAATGAAATTGGCAAATGCATGAAAATTTGAGAGAAGAGGTTGTTAAATTTCCAAGGGTAAATGATTGACAGTATGCTGATGAGTGCCATACTCCACCACAAAACATGGAAAAGTGTGTCTGGATGCATGATTGTAATATTTCCTAAACTAGACCTATACGCTTGCATTTAGAAAAACAGCTCTAAATCAAATAAAAAATGCGCACTCCTCCAAGAATGCGCACTACAACGATGCAGCATAGCCACAAAGTTTTCACCGATGTTAATATTAACACATTCTGAAGAAATTGCCAAATTTTGCACATTTCTGAAGCTCAATTTAATGTACCCCATGCTTAAGCAACACGTATATTAAAAAAGTAGCCACCTCAAAAGGTAGCTACAAGTATATTTAGCGTTTAAAGAAAAGCTTAGTAGGAGTTTACTCCCCAGAGTCAACTGTACGAGGTACTTTAAAGTAACCCTCATCGCTCTCAACAGCCACGCTCATAGCATCTTCGTGGCTCAGGGTAGGCTTCATAACGTCTTCTCTAAAGACGTTATACATGGCTACAGGACGTGCCATCTCTTCAACACCTTCAGTATCTAACTCATTTAATTGCTGAAAATATTGCAGGGTTTTATTTAAATCTTGTTTTATAGATTGCGTTTCCTCTGGACTTAAATTCATTCTTGCTAAGTCTTTCAGGTGTTGCATATCGCTATCGCTGATTACATCGCTCATAATTTTAGTCTATCAGATGTGCAGCCTTATGTACCATAGACACCTATTTAAATTCTACACGAGCTTTTTGCAAAATTTTGACCAAACAACATTTCATACCAATTCCGTTTATATCCGTAGTTAAGTCTGATGTCCTTTTTTAGGAAATGTCTAGGTAGCTTACGGAATATGGTTGAGCAAATGATAGCTCGAGCTCATTTGTTTATTACATATATTTTCGGACACGGTATCATAATGCTGTTTAAGGGCAAGCCTTCAAACTATTCTGTGAGCTATACTAAACAATGCTTTCCTCAAGGTTGCCGAAAGCACTAAGCAAAAATTCAGCTGTTGATGTTCGCTATAGAATTGTTAGGATGATTTAGACTTGTTCTAGATTATGGGTTGACTTTATTCACTGCAAAAACAGTTATGCGATTATTTATTGAGCATTTTCTGCACGTTGTTGAGCTTCTTCCAAAGCACGTGCTGATTCCCAATTGCCTTTTAATGCTTTTTCTAAACCTTCTTCTAGAAAACTTTGCCAAATTGCATAATTTCCAACACGTGGACGAGGCTGTCCAAGTGCAATCTGGTCAACCATAATTTGCCTATCAGAATCTTCAGCAAGCCAAGATGTTAGTAGTTTTGTAGTAGCTTGTCGGGTTGGTAAATAGTAGGTTTCTTTCACCCAACGTTCGTTGACTTCAGGGGTCATCATATATTCCCAAAATGCTAGTGCACCTTTTTGTTCAGCTTCGCTTGCACCGTTAATCACAACTAGTTGTGACTCCATTAAAGGTATATGACCACCTTCACTCATAGGGATTGCACCTATACCTAGCTCAAAAGGAACGTCAAAATCTTCTCGTCTATCAAAAAAAGAACTACTGGCAATACCCATCATACCTTTGGTTCTGACAAAATCGATCAGTGCAACTTCTACCTCACCAAAGTTGCGATTAGTACTGTGGCGGTTCTTTGACATGCGTTTGAGCATGTCGAGTGCTTCAATAGCAACTGGATTTGCAAAGTCAGGTTTGCCGTCAGCAGTGATAAGTTGACCACCACGAGCATTGACTAAAGTTTCAAAAATGAAAGAGGCTGTAATGTTAATAAACCCACGTGTTTTGCGTGTTGTCATCTGCCCAGCAACTGATTCAAAGTCTTCCCAAGTTACTGGTGCAATAGCACCACGTTGATCAAAAGCAGTTGCGTTATACACAAGAATAGGAACAGACATACTGTAAGGCAAACCAAAACGTGCGCCGTTTAAATCACCATAGTTCCACAATTGTGGGTAGACATCATCAATGACTGCCTGAGAAATACCATCTAGATGGGGGCTTAAATCTACTAGGGCACCTTCATTGGCTAAATATCCAAAAACAGTTACTTCTGCATCAAAAAGTACAGGCTGGTTAGAAGTACCAATCGCAGCGATGAGTTTGGTACTAGAGTCTTGGTAGGCGCCAGCAAAGGTAGGCACAATCTCATAGTCATTTTGTGAAGCGTTAAACTCAGCAACGATTTCTTCTAAAAGTTCACCAGAGCGAGAGAGGGCGTACCAAAATTCAATTTGTGTCTGTGCAACGCTTATACTACCTAGCAACAGTAGCACTACAGCTAAGATTATTCTTTTTAGATAAGAAGGCCTTAGACACTTCATACGTTTCCCATCTTTACTCTCCACCTTTTTAGCTCTTAACTCTTTAGCTCTAAATAGCGCACTAATCGTTCGACTCTGTCGAATATACTTAATTAGTTATTACGGTTATGTTAGTGAATGACCTAAAGTAAATCCAAGCAATTAAAACGAGCTACTTACACAACCTAACTTCCCTTAGCTTAAGCAATGTTTCTTAGAAAGTTGTAAGTACATGTGCGAAAACAATGTTGAGCATTTACTAAGGGTAGTATTGTTATTGCAACTTATCTTCATTCAAAAGTATTAAGTTACTAAGCCACAACAGTGCATAACTTAAGTCTACGACTTATGCCTTAGCTTCAGTACTACTTAGGCTACAAGTCGTTTTAACCCATTGGATGTCTGTAATCGGCTGAGTACCTGCCAGTAACAAAGTGCTCGAGCTGTCTTTCGATATCTGTCAATAAGCTGCTGGCACCATAGCGGAAGAGGGTTGGCTCGAGCCACTCTCGACCTAGTTCTTCTTTCATAAGTACCAACCAGTTAATAGCATCTTTAGCGGTACGAATACCCCCAGCAGGCTTAAAGCCAACCTTATAACCAGTAGCCTCAAGATATTGCCTGATAGCACGTACCATAACTAAGCTAACAGGCAAGGTCGCATTGACTGGCTCTTTACCTGTGGATGTTTTGATGAAATCAGAACCAGCCATCATAGCGACTAAAGATGCTTTATATACATTGGTCAAAGTGGCCAATTCACCTGTTGCTAAAATAGCTTTCATATGTGCGTCACCACATGCGGCACGAAAGGCGCTTAACTCATCGTAGAGTTCTTGCCACTTACCCTGCAAAACATGTCTTCGTGAAATAACAATATCGATTTCTTCTGCGCCAGCAGCAACAGAGGCTTTAATTTCCTCTATACGTAGCTCAATTGGACTCAAACCCGCAGGAAAGCCTGTAGAAACCGCAGCTACAGGAATATTGCTGCCTTTCAAATAGCCAACTGCATGTTCAATCATATCGTGGTAAACGCATACAGCCCCAACGGTTATGCCACTATCTTGCATATCGAGCGCAGCTAAAATCTCAGGTCTAACAGGTTGCTTTGCTTTAGCACAAAGTCTAGCAACATTGCCTTCGGTGTCATCACCAGAAAGGGTAGTTAAATCTATGCAAGTTACAGCTTTGAGTAGCCAAGCAGCTTGATATTCTTTTTTCACACTTCGTCTACCAGGAAGCGACCCTGTACGCCTCTCTACTGCACTACGATTGATGTTTAAATCTAACCATGCTTCATCAAATGGAATGCCATCATTTCGAGGTATATCGTGTGTAGTTAAGGAGCCTAATTTTTTAGCCTTTTCTTTTTTAGAAGTTTTTGTAGACGTACTGGCTTTTTTGCTTTGCTTCGCTTGAGTGACCATTGTATAAACAGTGTAGCGTTTTAACTTGTCAGATAGCAATATTTTTCTAGTTACAAAGAATAAAGGAGATATTTTGAACCATCCTTATTTAGACATTCACCCAGAAGTTGCCACCGCACTTTCTGAAAATAAACCTGTTGTAGCTTTAGAATCCACAATTATTTCACACGGTATGCCCTATCCACAAAATGCTGAAACAGCTTTAAAAGTTGAACAGGTTGTGCGAGATCATGGTGCAATTCCTGCCACAATTGCTATTATTGCTGGACGTTTAAAAGTCGGTCTTTCTAAAGATGACATTGACTATATTGCGAAAGAAGGTCACAAAGTTGTTAAGGTTAGTCGCCGAGACTTTGCTTTTATAGTCGCGCAAAAAGTAAATGGTGCAACAACTGTAGCTTCAACCATGATGATTGCAAATATGGCGGGCATTAAAGTGTTTGCGACAGGTGGCATAGGTGGCGTTCACCGAGGTGCAGAGAATAGTTTAGATATATCTGCGGATTTACAAGAGCTTGCCAAGACTAGTGTGAATGTTGTTTGTGCGGGAATTAAAAGTATTCTGGATTTAGGACTAACACTTGAATACCTTGAAACACATGGTGTGCCTGTAATTGGCTATAAAACCAAAATGCTACCAGCCTTTTATAGTATTGAAAGCGATTTTGAAGTGGATTACCGCTTGGATACACCCGAAGAAATTTCAGAAGTCATAAAAGTGCGTTCTGAACTTGGCATAGAGGGCGGCATGGTGATTGCTAATCCGATTGAAAGTAAATATTCCATGCCTTCAAAAGTTATCAATAAAGCTATTGAGCAAGCCCTGCGTGAAATGGACGAAGCAGGGGTTAAAGGGAAAGCATCAACACCCTTTTTATTGGCGAAAGTAGCAGAATTGACAGATGGTAATAGTTTAGCGTCTAACATCGAACTTGTTTTAGGGAATGCTAGGTTATCAGCGCAGATTGCTAGGAGTATTTGAGTTTTTAAAGGTATTACTCAAGTAAATTATAAAACCCAGTTATTTTATAAAAGATTCTAACAACTAACACCGCTACTACTTCAATGTTTAAGGTGGAGAAACATTAGTAAGAGGCTAAATCATCTGCTAGTAGTGTTAATGTTTTTCTGTAACAATCAATTAATAAAAACACAAAGTCCTGTAACTAACAAGACTTTGTGTAAAATTTAAGTTTTCTACTCTTCTAGTAAAAACCTGTCATTTGAACCCCAACTTCTTATTCAAAAATTAGAGCATATCCCAAAATAAATCTCTAATGCGATAAGTTTTGTTAAAGATCAATTCTAAAGACTAACTATTTTCAATACGTGCAATCAAAGCCTCTGGCACTTCAATCCCATTCACTTCTGCATCCGTCTTGAACTCATGCCTGCGTGTACCCGGTAAGCGAACACCCTCTTTGGCTTGCAAGGCACCCAACATGGTTTCAACACGGGTATCGTACTCCGCACCGCCCACTTTTGGTGGAGACATCGCTATGATAATCTGTCCAACATTTGGCGCATCGCCTTCATTATCTGCAAACATTGGCGCGTCGTAGGACCAGTTGCCACCAGTTAAGCCCGCAGCCATTATGTCAACCATCAAACCAAGTCCATAGCCTTTTGCGCCACCAAGTGGTGCTAAGCCACCTGCTAACCCTGCTTTAGGGTCAGTGGTTGGATGACCATCGCTGTCCATTGCCCAACCTAGCGGAATTTCACGCCCTTCGGTAGCAGCTTGTTTGATGTT
>CALHRJ010000240.1 GCA_938038395.1 uncultured Deinococcales bacterium
TGCTGGTTATCTTGATTTGGGTTCACATTGACCGTAACACCCACACCTGTATCCGTTGGCAACATAACATTAAAGCTATACCCAGCTGCACCACCAAAATTGGTTGCATACTGAATTAAATCACTTCTGCTTTGAATTGCGCTCAAAACTGTGTTATCCAGTGGTACTGGAGAAGCCAGTACCGACATTTCACTTATGCCCGTTTGAGGTCCAGCAGTAAATGAATAACTACTTGTTGCATCAGGAAAGCTACGACTCGAGCCTGCAGGTACAAATACAGGATCAGGGTTAAAACGGTTTGGTATCACCAAACTGGCTGCTTCACCTTGCATGTAGTAGATATATGCGTAGACATCTTGCCCTGCAGTGACTGTTAGTGTAAATGCCTCACCCAAAAAATAATCCGTCTTTTCTGTAGCTAAAGCAACATTAAGAGGATAGGTAGAAACAGTTTCCTGTCTATTTGAATCAATCGGATAAAAAACCTGAGCTCGAGCATTGCTTGCAAACAATAGCCCTATAACAATGCTGAGCACTAAAAAACCAGTAAATACTGAAAACAAACTCTTTTTAGAATTACTTGTAGTTAAAATATTACCAAAGTTACCTTGCATATCTTCTCCCTATAGAAAAAACAATTTTGCACCATCAGTCATATCACGCAAAATCTTTTTGCATTACACATTAACCTTAATTTTTATTCATCTCTCACTAAGGTTTAAGCTAATTGCAGTAAACCTATTTATCTGATTACCTTAAAAAATTGTGTTCCTGACTAACTCTATCAACTTTAAATCTTCAATCGATTCTGGTTCACAACAGTCAGATTAACTCTCACAATAGTCACACTTTATACACTAGCTTTTCTACAGAAACTTATAATGAATGAGACATCTCCAAATAACGCTTAAGCAACGGATAGCACATTTCAACGTAATTTTAAGACTTTAAGTTTCTTTCGTTCAGACCTAAAAGTAGCTACCTTTAAATAAAAGGTAGCTAGGAGTGTTAGTTTTATCCGAGAAGCTAAGTGGTTGGATACACAACTCAGGAAAACTCGGTTGCTTTAAGTTTTAGATCAGTTCTTCCAACTAAATTGAAGGTTGAAATATGGTAAAAGATCTAAACGATAGTCAACAGTTTGAGTGTTATTAAGTGTGTAATACACAGGGCGAATAGCTGGCTTAAGTTCAACAATTGGTGCTGGTTTAGGCTGAGGTGTTGGTGCAAATGCATAGCGTGGTAAAACTTGGAAGTTCAGTGCATCCGTTACCCATTCACTCTGTGGAAGTGGCTCAACAATGATTGATAAGGTTTGAGCAAAACTACTGATACCAATGTTACTTTCTGCGAAAGCACTACCACTTTCAAAATTAGCTAATTCTTGTGTATTTAAAGGATACTTACTTGCAACAGCAATTAACTTGTCTAATCCAATTGGACCATCTACTAAGAAACGGTAGTTAGCACCTTGGGCTGGAAAACGCTTGATTTCACCAGCTTGTAAATAGTTTGCATGACCATAAGGATCATAGCGGTTTGGTAGAATCTGGTTAATTTCACCTGTTGAACGAACATTAAAAAGATATACATAGCTTGTTTCAGAAACTTGAACATTAATCTTGATTGCTTCACCTATTACATATTGTGGTGTGCCGTAACCTGAAGGGTCTTTGTCTACCCAAACATCAACATTAAATTCGGGCGCTGGGTTTATGACAATACTTTCTGGGGTAACGATGATTGATTGTGGTGCGATGGTTATATTGCGGTTATCTGCGAATCCAAATCCTGCAACTAGTGCTAAAACTGCTGTGAAAAGAATATATGAAATTGATTTGCGTGTACTGATTACATCTGGGTTTATTTTCTGTGTGATTTTCATTTGGTAAATCTCCCTTAATTTAAGTAAAACAGAGTATGTTTTCTGCTTGTTGAACATCCTTAGAATGTCATTTAGGGGGATATGCTTACCTGAAACTAACTGGACGTATATTCAGCTTGTAAATTTAAAGGTTCATACCAACACATTGCAATATAGATAAAGATACTAATTTCGAATACATCTAAACTGATTGACACTTTAAACACAAAATTGACTGTAAGCATCAAATTATTGCTGATGATACTATTCCTGATAGGGTCACTCAGTTAGTAAAAGAGCCACTAACTTGGTCTAGTGGCTCTCATTGTTTCGTTAGTGTTGTTCAGGGTTTTACTTGCCCACCAGCTGAATACGCTTCTGTTCCGTAATTAGATGTTTTTCTTTTTACAACTGCGCTAAAATGCCACCATCTACATACAACATATGTCCGTTCATAAAACTAGATGCTTGTGATGCTAAGAAAATAGCTGCACCTTTCAATTCTTCTAAATCACCCCAACGTCCTGCTGGTGTTCGATTTATCAACCAATCAGAAAAGTCCACATTGTCAACCAAAGCCTGATTTAGTTCTGTTTTAAAGTAGCCAGGTCCAATCGCATTGACCTGTAAGCCTTTTGGGCCCCAATCAATTGCCATACCTTTAGTCAAGTTCATAACTGCACCCTTTGAAGCTACATACGGTGCGATTGTTGGGCGACCTGTTTGTGAATTTACAGAGCCAATATTGATGATTTTACCTGCACTTCTAGTAAGCATATACTTTGAAACTGCTTGACTAACATAAAATATCGAATTGATATTCGTATCCATCAGTTTTCGCCAGTCATCTGTATCGTAGTCTTCCAGAGCACCTCGTAATTGCATTCCAGCGTTATTAACAAGAATATCTATCGGAGCTACTGCTTCAATTTCTTCAACAGTTTGCTTGATGGCTTCTGGTTGAGTAACATCAAACACCCTTGCGGTGACCACAAAGCCTTTTGCAATCAATTGGTCTCTGGCTTCAATAAGTCGGTCTTCATTGCGTGCATTCAGTACAATACTTGCGCCAGCTTCGGCTAAACCTTCTGCGATTGCATAACCTATACCTTTGCTCGAGCCTGTCACAAGTGCTTGTTTACCTGTTAAATCAAAAAGTTTTTGCATAAACTATCTTAACAACTATCTATAGCTCAAATATATGTAGCTCAATGCACTTTACTCGATTCGATTGTCACATACGTTGCTAATGTTCATGTTAGTATTTAAAGCATAACAAAGAGCTACTAAATATATTTAACAACAAGCAGGGTCAACCGTGAATAGCATTGAACAAAGCCCCTACCTTCAAGTTCTGGGCGGTTTAGATCTCAAAAATCATGATCATCTACAGTACAAGAATTTGTATATTCTTGCCTTTATTGCTATATCAAAACAAATTGACCGAGATGATTTGAGTAATGTCTTTTATGGAGCCGCAACAAATCGGCGCTCGAGCCTTCGGGGTTGCATAAACAAAATCAATAGTCAGGGTATTCTCCAAACCAACAACAATGTTCTAAGTCTCACCTCTTTGATTGACTGCGATTTATATGCACTAGAACAAGCCCTCGATTATGGCGCCCATCAAAAAGTAAGAGAGCTCTACCGCAATCCAAACAACAAACTTCTTTATGGCAAAGTCATCCCTAAAAAATCCAGTTCAGAT
>CALHRJ010000241.1 GCA_938038395.1 uncultured Deinococcales bacterium
GCTAGCTCGAGCCTCTCCACAACAGTCGCCGTATAGGGTGGCACAAAGTTACTCAATATCTTTGATGCAGCAGTCGTCAACACACCTTTGGTACAAATATTATCTTTGATAACAACAGGTACACCCGCAAGCTTACCCAAAGTCTCACCAGCGGCTCGCTTAGCATCAACCGCTTTTGCTTGCTCAATAGCTGTGTCAATAATCGTTATAAATGCATTGTGTTCGTCTTGTACAAGCTGCGCGCGCCTCAGCGCTTCAGTAACGACAGATTCCGCAGTTGTTTCACCTGCTTGAACCGCAGCAGCAATTTGATAGGCAAATTCCATAGATTCCATGATATTGCGTAGCATACCGCACTTTTTATAGGACTTTTTTGCATCATTTTCCAGCTTGAAAGGCGTAGTATAAAGCTTTGTAGTTACCTAAGCAAAATAGCTACAACAAAGAACTAAAAAGGGCAGATTAAAGTTGAGTCCTAAATGCTACAAATGAACTACTTTAGGTGAGCTTTCTACAGTTAAGTGCAATCCAGAGGTGTATTATTTTGCACATTGATGCCATAGAAGACCTTTTCTTAAGAAGTGAAGAACAAATATGAGTGCTTTCCTCACAGGTCACATTAGTTAGCAAATCATAATGCTAAGGTACACGCTTTCTGACTTCAAGAATGAAGTTTTTCTTTATGGATAATGCTTTTTTAATGCTACAGTATGGGTTCAAACGCCAAGATGCTCCGTCATCAAGGTCTTTGATAGATGATTAAGAAACAATGAGAGAACAACTGGCAATTACAACAGATAACGTTAGTCAAAGTGGCTTTGAGGTTGAGTTCGCAGGCGCAAGTGATGTAGGTCGCGTCCGTAAAGTCAATCAAGATAGCTACTTTATTGGCCCACTACAAAAGCAAAGTGTCATGGCAATCGTTGCTGATGGCATGGGTGGTCACGAAAATGGCGAAGTTGCAAGTCGCATGGCCGTTGAGGGCATTATCGAGCACTTTCAAGAAGACAGTGCTCACACACCTGTAGCAATTGCAGAAGCAGTCAAAACAACCAATTCAGATATATACAACTTTGCAACAAAATCAACAGGTAGCAATGGCATGGGAACAACCCTGACCCTACTGTATATGCAAGATCAAGTAGGCTTAATCGGGCATGTTGGCGATTCTAGAGCCTACCTTGTGCGTGAAGGAAAAATTCAACAAATCACAAATGACCATAGTTGGGTTGCAGACCGTGTTCGCCAAGGCGTGCTTACAGAATTTGAAGCGAAGAACCATCATTGGCGCAATGTTATTACCAATGCACTTGGCACAACTAAAGAAGTACGCCTAGACCTATCTCACGTTAACTTGCAACAGGGTGATCGAATCCTTATGTGTAGTGATGGTATCAGCACACTTTTTAGTGATGAAGAGCTTGAAAACACAATAAATACCAGCACACCTGAAGAAGCCGTAAAGTTCCTAATGGCTGAAGCTGACGAACGTGGCAGTCCAGATAACACAACAACCTTGATTATCCATATTTTAAATACTGTAAGTCGCCCAAAAAGCTATAAACTACCAGAAGATAATACAGTTGCACATTCAATTAAAATCAATGACTCCATGCAAGGCATAAGAAAAATTGAAGAGGTCTACCCTACAGTTGGGTTTATGGCAAATATCCGTAAGCAAGCTTGGTACCCTTTCCGATTTTGGTTATTAGGCTGTTTAAGCCTCTTCCTAATATTGCTTATGATTATCAATCGTTAATAACGAGTCCTGTAGCAAATCTCAAAATATATCTACCAAGGGTGCATCCTATCCAAAATTAGAATAGTAGGTTGAAAATAGTTTCAACACAAATAGACGTTATTTTGCTTTTTAGAAACTTTTAAAGTAGCACCCCTATTTCTGATGCTTACCTTAGAGATGCATGAAACCTTTAGCAGGACACAGCCATCTAACACAACTGATTGACTTTGCTCTATATACCCAATACTTTATGTGCCGAGTTTTTATGCACCAAGTATACTCACGCCTTTAAATCAAGGTATGATGTCGCTATGGAAAAAACAATTATTGCAACTGACGCAGCCCCTTCAGCCATCGGCCCTTACTCACAAGCGGTTCGAGTTGGCGACCATCTATTTACCTCTGGACAGATTCCACTTAATTTATCTGGTGAGGTTGTTGGTGACGATATTCAAGCACAAACAGAGCAAGTTCTAAAAAACCTAAAAGCAGTGCTTGAAGCTGGCGGTAGTAGTATCGCACAAGTTATAAAATGTACCTGTTTTATCAAGGATATGAACGACTTCGCTGCTATGAATGAAATTTACGCAAATTACTTTACAGGTACGCCACCTGCTCGTAGTGCTGTCGAAGTTGCAAGGTTACCAAAAGACGTATTAATTGAAATAGAAGCGATTGCAATAGTTTCTTAAAACTAGAAAAATCGTTACTGAAAATACATATATAGTTATACAGAATTTTCACCAAACAATCTCAAAATAACCAATCTTTAACAAATACCTAAGGACAAGTAGGTCATATAGAGCACTATCTTTTTCGATAGTGCTTTTTACTGTCAACTGCTTTACAGCAACACTCTCCTAACATCTTTAGGCTAAACTATAACGATAAGCAGTGTCCTAAACAGATATTCTGAAAATCACTGCACTATAAACAAGGTGCTTAAGAAAGCTAGTTTAAGCGTATTAACATAACCTAGGAGGGGGTAGGTACAGTTATTATGGTCATCATATGCAAGAAATATGTTACTTCATTGCGTGTTATCGACGACCATAAGATCAAAAACCATATTAAAAATCAAACAAAAAGTAGTGGTCGCTACTAAATTAACATAGCCACTATTTTCAGAATAGAAAAGCTACATTTAATAAGGGCAATGTAGCAAAAATACTAGAATTTCTTAGTAGAAGCCTAACTATGAACGCTATCAAGTAGCTGTTTTACATGTCAATACAGGTTTGGTTCAAAACCTGGCAACTGGGCAGGTAGATATAGGGTAGATATATTATCTATGAAAAGAGGTACTTGATACATACTTGGGAAACTATATATAGCAAATGAATACAGCAAGTACTGCTTCGTTATGAATTATGAAGTACATCAGCATAAGTATCTAAGGGGATACTTGCACTTTAAGGGGTTAAATGGTGAAGGGAACTATACTAATTGCTTCTTCTGCATTGTCAGGAAGAAAGCTTAGATTACTAACACAACGTGAGGATACAAACATTGTATTTTACGAAACATCACGCGAGGCACTGGAATTTCTAATTGAACAGACACCAGATTTTGTCGTTTTAGATCAAAATCTCGAATCAGTATCAGGTCTAGATATTATTAGGAAAATTCGTAGTGTCAAACGTCTACACAAAGTACCTGTGGCATTAATGAGTTATGGGACGGAGCTCGAGCTAAGTCCACCAGACCAAAAACTCATTGACTTACATATTCAAGAAATGCTGAACGAGACAGAGCTTCTAGACAGAATCCACAGTTATGAAAATGAAGCAAGTGCACTTAAAAAAACCACTATGGACCTCAAATCCACAATGTACTTAGAGCAAGCAATTTCACAGCTCAGCTCTGATGAATTACCTGAACAGCCTCAAGGCTTAAGCAAATCACAAGAGATGCTGTTAAGCCCAAAGGAAAGGGTCCAATATTTAGAAATGGAGGTTGAACGTTTAAGAGCAATGTTAAGCGACTATCAACAGCGCTATGGTGATATTACAGATCCTAATGGTGGTGAAAAGAAACCTTGGCTTGATGTTTTGCTAAAACCAGTCTTTTAAACATATGTTTATAAGTAGAGTGTCTACTTATAGACCCGTCCACGTGCCAGCACTTGATCACCTTTGATTAGTGCTGGCACAGCTGTTTCAACTTCGCCATCAGCTTCATCTATTTTAGGCAAGATATCAAAAAAATCAGCATTATAACCGTCGTAATCAACTGCTGTAATTCCCATATCTTCTAGTGAAGCAGGCAGTTTAAGAATGCGTTTTAAAGCTAGGTCACCATCATTGGCATAGCGTGCTTCCATTAAATCTTGAAAAAGGGATACGGGTAAACGGTTTGGAACTGCCACATCAGGATTTGCTAAGGCAGTTACAGCTTGTTTTTCTGTTAGGAGCTTTTCAGCACATTTGACAAGCTCTCCAACTGTAGCTAGTAGTTGAGCACTATCCACCGAAACACTATGGTTCAGCGTTTGTTTCTTAGTACGTGTTGCTCCAAATAATCTAAGGGCCAAATCACCAAACCCTAGAACAAGCACAATAAATGCTGCAAAAAACTGACTTTGAAACCACAACATTGCAAAAAGGAAAAATCCTAAAATACCTTTAAAGATAGGCCAAAGTGTAATTGAATCAGCTTTAAAGGCACCAAAAGGTGTTGGAATATTAGTCCATCTTGACTTAGTTAGCTGAGTAGTTGCTTGTGCTAACTTGCCTGCTTGGGTGGCTTTTAGCTGTTGGGTAGCAACATCCAACAAACCATCTGCTTCTTCAACGACCGTTGGCGTCGCGGAAACTTTAGAAGTGGTCAATGTAGTTGCAAGTAAGAGTGTTACTGATTCTTTAAGGATATCTAAAACAAAAGCAAGCTCACGCTGACCTCGTGTATCCAAGCTATTAGCCACAGAGTATTCGTTATACAGGTCATCAAAACACTTTTGTAAATGCTTTGCCGCAAAAGCTGGTGTGGGATTAGCTGCAGGTCCACTACGCAGGTCTGAACGTAAGGTTTTTTGTTTGCTGTCAAACAGCGCCAGTAAGGTCATTAAAATTAGGCTATAGGATTTAGCTTAAGAATCATAGCTACAAAAGTAGGAAGTCCTTAAGCGTCATTCAGCAGTATTCATAGCAACTCACCTAATTCAACATTTACAAAAAAGATTCTATCAACCGACTTTCTGACCCCCCTTGAAATAATTACGTAATATTAAAGAAACATCGTCCCAGACAACAAAAATAAGTCTTCACCGCTTTTTATGTGAAACGGAATATTTATGTATTTCGACTAATTTTAGGTGAACTTGATAAAACATCGTCAAACTTTAAAATAGTTTAAAACGTTAGTCTATTTTCTTTGCCTATGGTAAAAATTGCAAAAATTGCGTCTAGAACAGTAAAAAGAGCTTATTATGTCATTTTGAAATAGGGGATCGAAAAGTGGGTCCTGAATGAATTAAGCAGAATTGGTATTACACCTAAACAATGACTTTCACTTAAAACATAACACTGTTATAATACTATAATACCACTTGGGTTAAACTACAAACAGATACACTATAAGGAGATAAGGTCATGTATAAGAAACAAGGTCAAACATTAAGGTTAGTACTAGGCTGTGTGTTAGCACTACTAGTATTACTAGGCTGTAACGAGAACAACACCCTTATTACCCCACAAGTAGGCCAAGATAGTGGAACCTACGCCACACTAACCCTCTCAACATCTGATTTAGTCATGGGTGCTGAAGGCATTGTATTGGTAGATAACCTAGCGTACCTAGGCATCAAAGCTGAACAAGACCA
>CALHRJ010000242.1 GCA_938038395.1 uncultured Deinococcales bacterium
GATGTTATTGCTGAAAAAAATGGCACAAAATACGCTGTCCAAGTCAAACGCTATACATCAAATGTTTCGCGTACCGCCATCAGCGACGCAGTCGCAGGTAAATTTCATTGGGACTGCGAAAAGGCTTGGGTTATTACCAACAGTTATTTCACATCTGATGCCAAATTACTAGCTACCTCTACCGATTGCAAATTGACAGACAGAGATGAACTAAAACGCATGATGCAAGATGGCAGTACCTTCGCCAGCATTTTTGAAGGTGGTAAGAAGAGAAAGAGAAAAGGACGCTCGATTTGGGCAACACTCTTGCTCATTGGTTTAGCAGCCTTAGGCTTTTACGTTATTCGTTTTGTTCCTCAAGAATCTATACAACAACTCTGGAAAACTACAAGGTCTATAGTCTCAAACATTAATTGGCCAAATAATTCTGAACCAGCAGCTCCTTCACAACCTGTACCATCAACCCCACTTACCCCAGCAACAACACCAACTGTAGATCCATTAACTCCTATACTTACTCCCACCCCAGAACTCCCGTCTGGATTTGCACCAACTGTTCCAACTGGGTTAAGACCTGTAACTTCACCCAGCAAGTTAATGTCAACAGATACTTTATCTGAAGAAAACAATATTATTTTAGACAGTGGTGATAGTCTCACACCTACCCCTGTCATCAACACACGGCCTGCAATTGGAACAATTACTGATTTAAACGTAGAAGAAGCTACAACAACAGAACTAGAGCCTATCCAATCAGATAATCAAGATACATCTGAATGAGTCAAAGGATTATGTTTGTTTCAAAGCAAAAGCCTAAATAATTCGTAAATTCCCTCATCTTAGTTCACAGGTTTTGCAATCTTCAATAACACAAAAACAGTTACTCCAATTAGTGACAATTCTGTAATAGTCACCTCGGTTAAGTATCATTTTTAGCGTCCTAGACAACATAATCAAGCAATTAGTCAACCCATAAAAATCCTACACATACTTCTTCACACAGCATTAAATTCGTTATCTCAAATATTAATTTGCTGTAACCTAATTCGAAATTCCTTAGCTAAAAAATAACGCCTAGGTTTAATTCCTTATGCAATAAGGGCAAACACAAGTAATGTAGTCATTACAGCAACTCCCCTAAACTCACAAACATCAAGGCAGTCGTGACCAAACACAATTGCTATTAGGGGGAAACAGCATGTTTAAAAATAAATTCAACGCACTATGGTTACTCGCACTCATCGCAATTCCAGCAGGTATTTATTTCCTAGGTTCAGCAAATATTTTATCTCCAAATTCAGATGTTGGTTACGACCAAATTAGTACAGGTGACGTTGGCACATCTAATTTTGGGCGCTCGAGCTCACTTACAACTAGTGGCAACACATCTTCTAGAGATGTTCTAACTATTCCCGGTTCTAACAACTTGAGCTCTAATAACTTGAGCTCTAATAACAACTCCAGATTCGGTAACAACTCTGGCTTAAACAGTGGCTTAAACACCAATTCAAACACCTTAAATAACGGCTTAAATAGTGGCTTAAATGGCGGACTAAACAGTGGTTTAAATGGTAATTTAAATAGCGGACTAAATACTGGCTTGAACAGCAATATGAACAACAGTTACGCTAGTCGAACCCAAAACACACAAATCTTAAATGGTAACAATGCAAATACCAGACTAGGCAGTAATCAAGTAGCCAACAACCAACTTCAAGGTTTCAGCTCAAACACACTCAGAAATAACAACAATACTAGAAACGATGGCTACAATAACTTTGATGAGCCAAGAACAAGACCGCAAGCAGTTCGTACCCAAAACTTAAATAGAGCAAACGTTATGGATGACGATCATGGTCACAGTCATGATGCAGAGCAAGCTATGGATGACCACAGTCATAGCCATGATACTGGTCACGATGACGACCATCACGATAATGATCACCACGATAATGATCACCATGCAGAAGAAATGCATGCACAACACACAGAATATGAAATGGATACAAGTGGTGGTATGCATGAAATCCGCCCACAGTTCAACTCATTCGTAGTCGCACAACCACTTACAACATCTAACCAAAACGGCATTGTAACTCCATCTGGTGCAAGAGCTGCAGGCGACCTTGGTTTAGACCCACATGTACGTAATAGCGGTGGTCCAAACCATGTCACAGCAAACCCAATCTATGGTTCAACTCATATGGTTACAAGCAATGGTGGCGAATATGACGCAAATGGCTACGATGCTCAAGGCTATGACGCTCAAGGTTATGATTACGACGGTTATGACAGACAAGGCTATGACCGCGAAGGCTATAACTGGGATGGTTACGACCGTGAAGGTTATGACCGTGAAGGCTATGACTTCGATGGTTACAACCGTGAAGGCTATGACCGCACTGGTTATTACGGCTGGTAAGCTTTTAGACTTAAATTCGGATTTAATACTCTTTGAACGAGGCGCATTGACTGCGCCTCTTTTTTTGTGCTTTCTGACACCCTAAACTATGGATATGAAACTTAAATCAGTAGCAGTCTTTTGTGGCGCAAGTAAAGGAACTACCCAAAACTATACAGATGCAGCCAAGGCTATGGGGCAAACAATTGCGGAACAAGGCTTGACTTTAGTGTATGGCGGTGGCGAAGTTGGGCTTATGGGCACAGTGGCTAATGCTGCGCTAGATGCTGGCGGAGAAGTGATTGGTGTCATAACCAAATCCCTAGAAAAACTAGAAATCGCGCATACTGGACTAACACAACTTGAAGTCGTAGGTACTATGGCAGAACGTAAAGAGCGCATGGCAGAACTCAGCGATGGCTTTATATCTATGCCAGGTGGCTATGGCACCTTAGATGAACTATTTGAGATGATCACTTGGACCCAGCTTTCAATCCATAGCAAACCAAATGCCTTACTCAACATAAATAATTACTTTGAACATTTGCTTGCTTTTATTAACACAGCAACTGAAAGTGGTTTTATTCAGGCGCATTTTAGAGATATGATTATTCAAGATGTTGATCCTAGTCGTTTGTTGGAAAAACTCGAGCGCTTTGAAGTACCTGCTAAAAAATTGTATTGATTGGCTTAAAACCTTATGAAAATCTCCTATCTTGTTGATGTTCCTGAGGCCATTCCAATTATTGCTGGTTGGTTGTTTAGTGAGTGGGGGCAGTATAGAGAAGGTAATTCTTTAGAGAAGATTCGGGGGAGGCTCGAGCTAAACCTAAACAAAGAAACCCTACCCATAATCATTGTAGCCACCATCAACAAAACCTCTGTCGGCACAGCCAGCTTAAGACAAAGTGACGGTATCGAAAATCGCCCAACCCTTTCACAACATGTACCGTGGCTAGCTAGTGTCTACGTTCCAACAGAACATCGCAAACAACGAATTGCTTCTAAACTAGTAAACTACATTGCAGATATTGCCCAAGCCCAAGGGCATAAAAAGCTTTACCTCAGAACAGAAGACAAAGTTACCTTCTATCAAAAACTCGGCTGGACTACTATAGAAACACTTAATACAGAAAGCGGTATTACTACAGTTATGTATAAAAATCTTGGAGTTGACGAAAGCATTTCTACATAGTTTTTGCATACAATTCTCAACGCTTAGCCACACATACCTGATATACTCAAGCAAACAAAAAGATAAACAGCAGTCAAAACGAGGTATCAGCTATGGATATGTTCAGCCAACGCATGAAGCAACTCCGCATAAAACTAACTGAGGCAAATATTGACGTTGCCCTAATCACCGACGATGATAGCGTCTACTACTACACAGGCTACTACGACTACCTTCATATGGAATTTGGGCGTCCAACCATTCTAGTTGTTCCACAAGACGGCGAAAGCATCCTTATTACCCCAAACATGGAAATCGATATGGCAGAAGCTGCTGCACGGGTAGATAAAATAGAAGCTTGGAACGATGGTATGGATAACGAATGGCGCGAAGTACTGCCTAAGGTTCTGAAGCATGCTGCTACCATCGCCATTGAACCAGTGCAGATGCCTCCCTTGGTAAAAGCCTATATAGACAGTTTAGTAAGTTCACAAACCTTAACTGATATAACACCAATCATTATAGATATGCGAATGATTAAGTCCGAGCAAGAACTACAGCTTGCTCGCCACGCAGGACAGGTTGCTATGGCTATGATGGAAGCTGGCAGAGCAACAATTGGCGATGGTGTACCAGAGTTTGAAGTTGCACTGGCAACCTCTGCAGCAGGAACTCGAAAAGCGGCTGAACTACTTTCAGAACACTATCAAGATAGCTGCATGTCACCCAATACCCATTTTCTACAAATCATGGCTTCGGGTAATGAAATCACCAAACCACACCACCGTGCCAGCACCAAGATTATGAAGCACGGTGAGCCTGTTTTTCTATGTTTTTGTGGCATGACT
>CALHRJ010000243.1 GCA_938038395.1 uncultured Deinococcales bacterium
CTCGTTTGCGTCGCCAACACCGTTTCGATTGAGGTCAAAACAGCTAATTTGATTCTGAATATTAGTCAGTGAGCTATTGCAGTTAAGCTCGAGCTTGTAGTTCAGCTCTCCCATAACACCACCTGCATACTGAATAAACAATTCTCCATTGTATGTCACATTTAAATCTGAAGGGCAGTTTAGTGCTAGTCGAAGTTCTGTTTGAGCATTTGTATCTATTTCGCCTACTGCACCTGTTAGGCTAATCAAATACGAAGGTGTGAGTATCGGGAAGCTCGAGCTGTACTGTATCTTCCCACCAGAACTATTTTTCAATGTAATTACAAACTCGCTACCGTCTTCTAAAACCAATGTTCCCTGATTCGACTCTGGGTTCCCTAAATCAATACTTAAACCGCTAGCATAACGGTTCTGTGCAACTGACCATGACAGAACCAAAACCAGAACACCAAGCAATAACACTGCTAATACATATTTAAAGTTTTTCATACTTATACATGCTCCTAAATTATATAGTTTTTTACTTAAAATAGTTTTTCATATTACTATCCTCACTAAAAATAGTGAGGATAGGTGTACCTCTTAAAAACATTATCAGTTAGATAAAAGCTGAGCTTGTTGTACAAGTTGAATAAACTCAGCTCTATAGCCTTCATCATCTTTACCTTTAGAAGCTTTTGCTCTTTCGATAATTTGGTCATAATCTGCATTTGCTTTGAACTCTGAATCTCTTAGCAAGAGTGTAAACTCAGCAACTGCACTCGCAAAGTTGAAATCAACTGACATATCGTTTAGTTCATAAGCAACACGCTGCTCGAGCAAACGGCTTTCATCTAAGTGAGGTGGCTTATAACGGAAGCGAATGGTCATGAGATCATTGGCTAAAGCTGCGTCGCTAACAGTTGTTGTTGTGTACACATTTTCACCTGTTGGCGTTTCGCCGTCAGTTACAGGGATGACTTCATATAAAGCAGTTACGCTATGACCTGCACCAATTTCACCAGCATCTTTTCTATCGTTATCGAAGTCTTCCCTTGCTAACATGCGGTTTTCATAGCCAATAAGTCTATAGGACTTCACTTTAAGTGGGTTGAATTCAAGTTGAATCTTGACATCTTTTGCAATGGTAAAGAGTGTGCCTGCAAACTGTTCAAAAAGAACTTTACGAGCTTCTAAAGCACTATCGATATAAGCGTAGTTGCCATTACCTTTATCTGCAAGAAGTTCCATGTAGCTATCGTGGTAATTACCTTGACCAAAACCCAACATACTTAAGAATATTCCGTCATCTCTTTTACTTACTATTAGTCTTTCTAATTCCGCCTCGCTTGAAGCACCAACATTAAAGTCTCCGTCGGTTGCTAGGATAATTCTGTTATTACCCTCTGAAATATAGTTTTCTTGTGCAATGCTATACGCAAGTTCAATACCTGCGCCACCAGCAGTGCTACCGCCAGCTTGTAGTTTATTTAGAGCGTCCATGATTTTGCTTTGTCTATTGCCTGGGGTTGAATCTAGCACTACGCCTGCTGCACCAGCATAAACAACAATTGCGACACGGTCTGTCGAGCGCATGTTATCTGTCAGGATGCTAAAAGCAGTTTTAACAAGTGCAATATCATCAGCCATAGAGCCAGATACATCAATTAAGAACACAAGGTTTGAAGGTGGTAATTGGCTGACATCTATATGTTTACCTTGCAGACCGATACGCAATAATTGATGCTCGGTGTTCCAAGGTGCGGTTGCGAAATCTGTATGGATTGCAAATGGGTGACTACCATCTTCTGGGTCAGCATAATCATAGCTAAAGTAGTTTATGAACTCTTCAGTTCTAACTGCGTCTGCTGGTGGTAAATAGCCATCTCGGAGCATACGGCGGATGTTGCTGTATGAAGCGGTGTCTACATCTACAGAAAAGGTAGAGACAGGGTTGTCAAAGACATCTAGGAATTGGTTTTCTGTAATAGTTGTATAGACTTCGTTATCTTGTGGCGTTTGAGTTGGTTTTGAATCATCGTCATAGCCAGTTACTACGGGAGGTGGCGGTGGTGCCATAGACGCTTCACCTCGAACTCGTTCTAAACTTTGTGCTGATGGTGCCGGACTTACAACAGATGGGGTTGCTAGAGCAAATGGTTGTACTGGACCTGCAGCACCCTGTGCCCCAGCTACTGCGGAAGTAGCTTGCACTTCTAGGGTTGCTGACGCATCTGCCGTAGTATTTACAGTGGTTTGCCTAGTTACTTTAACTAGAGCTGTACTATCATCTTGTGTTTCTTCAGTACTTTCTTCAGTAGTTTCCTCAGGCATTGATGCACTACAGTTAAGCTCGAGCCCAGATCTGAGCTCTCCCGTAGCGCCACCTTGGTACGTGATCACTAAATCCCCAATTGGCATTGCACTTACGCCTTCTTGACAGCTTAGCATTAGTCGAAGTTCTGCTTGAGCCTTTGATTCTATGTCGCCTGCTGCCCCAGTTATACTAAGCCAGTTTGAGGGTATAGGGTGGCTCGAGCTGTACTGAATCTCCTCACTAGAACTATTCTTCAACTCGATTACCAACTCACCACCTTCTTTTAAAACTAAAGCATTACTTGATTCTGGATTCAACAAGTCAACACTTAAATCACTACTAGAACGATTCTGAGCAACCGTCCATGACAGAACTACAAC
>CALHRJ010000244.1 GCA_938038395.1 uncultured Deinococcales bacterium
TGAGTAGATACTTATAGCTTTTCAGTGTCGTTTGTAAGATGCTTGTCAGAATTGTCTTGCTGAAGCTTGTCTATTAGCAAAGAAAGTCTTTAAAATCCTTTTTATTTCTTCATCTTAAGTCGCTATACTACTCTGCGTGTGGCCCAAACTAGCTTCTTACCTTCTTCGTGAAATATCTGGACTTTATATCGTCGGCGTAGCAGCCTTTTGTTTACTTTTATCGATTGATTTACTTTCGGTACTGGCAAGGCAACTGATCGATTACAATGCGCCTGTTGTCAGTGTTGCGAAACTGCTTATATTAAAGTTTCCGTGGTTCTTGCATTTGTCCTTGCCTACTGCAGCAGTTTTTGCTGTTTTGTTGGCTACAGGGCGACTTGCCAAAGACTCTGAGCTTAAGGCATCTTATGCGCTGGGTGTTAAACCTTTACGCTTGTTTTTTCCTATTTTGGTATTTGGATTATTTGCGACAGGTCTAGGGCTTGTAAACAATGGCTATTTAGAGCCAAATGCTGAGAAGGCATTTTATAAAGAGTTTTATAACTTTCGGCAAGAACGACCACCTGTAGAAATCCAAGAAGACGCAGCTTACGCCATTGATGGTGAAGGTGTATTTTACGCAGGACGTATGCGAGCTGACCAAAATGATTTGCAGCGAGCTGATTTACAGGGCGTCTTGATTATGCGAGATGATGGTGTACGTATTAGTGCATCCATGGGTGAGTGGGTTAGTGCAGAAAAGATTTGGCGTTTGTACGATGCTAGGATTATTGATAACGAAGGTATCCGAACAACGGTTGAGGAATATGTGACGGCATTTGATATTGATAGCGATATTCAAGCAAGTTTAGCCAATGAAGAAAACCTTGATTTGACTGGCTTGTGGACTAGATGGCGTGAAGCCGTAGCAGCGGGTGAGAATTCTCGGGATCTTGCTTTTGAGTTTCACCGCAAGGTTGCTGATGCGTTTAGTGCTTTTGTCTTTGTATTGGCTGCTGCTGCATTAGGATTGCATCTCAAAGGTCGCAGTATGGGCTTTGCTTGGACGATTGTGTTGATTGTTATCTTTTACTTTTTATGGACACTATCAGGCGATATGTTTGAGCAGCAAGTCTTGTCAGCTTCTGTGGCTGCTTGGGCAACGATTGTCATCGTCGCCATTATTGGTAGTGCTTTGGCATGGATAAGGTTGCGATGATGGTTCATTGGCATAGGATGGTTCATGGACATATAGTCTTGATTGCTTATCAAATAAAGTTAGGGCAGACCTTGTGAAGCGTTTTAGTTCTTATCTTATTGAAGAAATCGGACCCTACTATATTGCTGGTCTAGTGATTTTACTTATGTTGCTGGTTACCGTCTTTCTATCTGAAGGATTAGCTGATTTCGTAGCCCGAGGCGCAAGTCCAAATTTAGTTGCGTCATTTTTGCTCTATAGTATTCCATCTGCTGCGAGTATGGGCATGCCTTTGGCATTGTTGTTTGCAGCTCTAATAGGTATTACGCGTTTAGGACAAGATGCTGAGATTAAAGCAGCCTTGTCGATGGGTATTAGTCCAAGACATTTTGCATGGCCTTTGATAATGATGGGTTTGCTTGTTAGTTTAGCTAGTTTTGTTAACAATGAAGTTTTTGTACCGTGGAGTGACAAAAAGGCGTTAGAAGTGCAAAAGGATATTTTGATTCAAAGTCCTGAAGTCTTCTTAGAGGAAGATAGCTTCTTTACCGATGCCTTGGGGCGGAGTGTACATATTGGTAGGCTCGAGCCCGGCGGTAAAGCCTCGAACATCACAGTAATTCAGTCAGATGGCTCCAGAGGTCCAAAAGAAGTACTCTTTGCCCAAACAGGTACGTTGGATGAAGCCGCAGGTGTCTGGCGACTTGAGCAGGTGCGCTTTACAAGTTACAAGAACTCACGAGTTGTTTTTGACGCATTGGCAGATACCGCTACAGTTCCTGTGCGAAAGTTATCCGCAGGCTCGAGCCGTAATCCAGAATTTTTCAAAACACCGTTACCGAAACTTTGGGAACGTCTACAAAATCCAAACTCTCGTCAACCAGCTGCTTGGACTGCGTTACACCGAAAATTTGCAGAACCCTTAGCAGCGACAGCGTTTGCACTATTTGCCCTTGGTGCAGGTTTATTTAGCTTTCAAAGCGGTATGAGCTTAGGTTTTGTTTCGGTACTTATCTTAACGTTCTTTTATTATGCAACTTGGAGTGTTGCAAAGTTGCTTGGTGCAAATGGGGTTATCCCTGCATGGTTAGCAGGTTGGTTACCCGTTACCTTGTATTTTGTTGCTGCGCTTGTTTTGCTCCTACTAAGTCGTCGGAGATAGCTAGCGTTTAATGTTCATCATCTTGTTAGTGAAATACTGGTGATGGAATACCATAGTTGAACACTAAAACCGTTACAATGAAATAACATCATTCTTTTTAATATCTAGTTCTATATTTTTAACTTATTTTATGCTTCTGAATCTTTTATCTCCTAGGAATTTTTGCAAGGCAATCATATTCATTATGACTTTGTCTGTATTGTTTTGTGGGTTTGGCTATGCACGAACTGTCAAGATAGTGTCTGAGGATGAAAACAGTAGGCTCGAGCTTCGCAACATTACTTTACCAGACGGTACTGAAGCACAGATTTATGTTATTAAAGGCGAAAGTATACTGGTTAAGATTGATGAAAATCTTCCGAACAGCACAGAGATAACTGCCTCGCACATAGAATACGACCAAGACGCAGCCCTACTTAGAATTATTGGCGAAGGTGTCTTTAAGACACAAGACGAAGAAATTGAAGGTAGAGATTTCAGCATTAGCCTAAAAGACGATACCTTTGATGCCTTTCAAGTCGAAATCGTTACAGGTAAAGTTGTTGTTCGTGGTGCAGATGCAACGCGCTTCCCAGGTCAGCTAGATGTAAGTACAGGCAGTTTTAGCCTTTGTGGTCGTTGTGAACAAGAAATCGAAGATTATGGTTTTGCAGCCGAAGAAATGCGACTATATCCTAGTGATCGCTTGGTTGCCTATGATGTTACTGTCTTGATAAAAGATAATCCTATTTTCTTTTTACCTTTACTCGTTTTGCCGCTTGGTCCAGAAGATAAACAGCCACGCTTTGATCTTCAAAGTGGTACAGCTACAAGTCGTGCTACAAGCTCATTGCATTGGCCCTATGTCTTTGCAGAAAGCTCTTTTGGCCGTCTTGGTATAAAGTACTACGCAGATGTTCTAGCAGATGAGGGTGACCTTCTGAGTGAACAATTTTTAGGTGGGGCAGTTGCAACGTCTTATTTTGGGCTCGAGTGGTTTCACCGTTTTTACACAGATCGTGGCAAAGCTAATTTGAATTTTAGCTATGTGCCTTCTTTTAAACAATACGTGGGGAGTACGCCTAAAGGAGATCCTTTAGAGCAGACGCAAGATCAAATCAATCTATCTATTGATTATTCAGAACAGGCAATTTCTGACAACACGACTAACAATCCACAAGTTAACCAACAGAATCCAAATGTTGTAGTCGTTGAAACTAATGAAGACATGTTATTTGGTATTTCAAGACCACAGATAAATTTTGTTGTAAGACGCAATGACGCAAGTCGTCAGCGAATTGGTGAATACGAGCTATCGCTTAAAAGTAAAGTCTATGGCTATAATGCTGATTTCTTTAGCCAAGCCTATTATGATTTTGATAGCGAAGATGATGTTAAGCGTCCGTCTTATAGCAATAGCTTTGGTCAAGGTGGAAATCCAAATATTACCTTTGCCAAGTTGACGCTACAACCAATAGAAGCTAGCAATAACATTAACTTTGAATTTGGCAACCTAAATTTAAGTGGCTTTCTTGCTGAAATTGGTTTTTTTGAAGATGATAGTAATAGCACCAATAGAAGCGCTTCACAAACAGAAGTGATTCAGGCTTTAAGACTACTCCTAAACCAAGACCAAAACTTAAATATTACAGTTCCTTTTACTGGAACAAGTTTGAGTGTAAATAATTCTTTTAAAGGGCAGTATTACTCGACTCAAAATCCAGATGGTGGCTTTGAACGTCTCATCCTTTGGACTACGCAGGTGAATCTAACACAGACCTTAGATAAGTTCATAAGCCTAAGAGGTGGATTGAACAGAACTTACCGACAAGGGGAGACGCCTTTTAGTTTTGATGGTAATTCTCTACAAGAGAGAACAGATCTGAACTTTGGGGTAGATATTACTCCTTTTGATTGGATTGCCTTTAACTTTACACAAAGCTATATCCTTACTGACAGTCGAGATGCCAATAGCGTTGGCTGGGGTAACTTAAATAGCGGACTAAGGTTGTTTGATAGTAATAACTGGTTCAATTTGAATCTAAACAATACTTATGATTTTAAGAATGAAGATCCGGGCTTTTTACGAGCAGATATACATTTCAGATTTCCTGCTCCAAATTGGTACTTTCCACCACAAGTTGAACAGCCTACAGATGAACAATTAGATATTGATCAATCGCAAGGTGATGAGCTAGACGATATACAGAAGATAGGGTCTGAATTAGAAGACACTGAGTTAGAAGATACTGAGAATGATGCTCTTAAAGATACGGCTCTCAAAGATACGGTAGAAGATTTTGATCGTCAACCGAAAAATAATTTAGATGCGTTATCAAATGCTGAAGATAAAGCTAGTGTGCCAGAAGTCGATGAGCAGCAGACATTAGAACAAGAAGAACCTGAGAAAGAAACTGTCGAAATAAGTAACCCAGTAGGTGTTGAAGATTCTCAAGGAACAACTGATGTATTAGATACCAGCAAGGCTGAGGATTCCAGTGAAATATCTGATGCTGAAGAGGTAGTTGGTTCAGATGTGAACCCAGATAATATCACTGGCGAAACAGAT
>CALHRJ010000245.1 GCA_938038395.1 uncultured Deinococcales bacterium
TTGGTAGGAAGGCTTATTGTACAAGAAGATAATGTGGGTTCTTGGGGTATATATATAAGAGATGCTTCACTTATGAAAAAAAATGGCGATTTGTTTAGTTTAAATCTCCCTCAAAGAATAGATAATTTAGGGAACAGATTATATGAATATGATAGGATAGATGATGAATTAGGCGTGATTGCTTATCCAAGTCCAGTTGTTGACATAATCAATTTTGAAGTAAATCTTCTAAGACCTCAAGAGAAATTAATCATTGAAATTTTCAATACCACTGGTCAGTTGTTACACAAAGTAAATGTCTTAGATTTGCAAGAGGGAACCAATGGTGTATCAATTAACTTGTCCTCATTGGCAAATGGAAAGTATCTTCCCTAGTATCGATAGTCCAGAGTATAAAACTGCCAAACAATTATTTATAGACGAGTTAAATGCTTTTGAGAAAGACCTTAGCGAAGCTCGAGCCACCACGCCACCCTCCCCTGAGCACTTTGCACCTCTGCTGATTCACCTAAACAAAATCCATACTGACTTTAATACATTAAGGGTTTACTTACTCGGCTTCACCGCAACCAACGCATTTAATGACGAGGCACAAGCAGAAAGCTCAACCTACGGTAATTTAACCAGTCAATTCAGTAATTTATACAAGCAGTTCACAACGTGGCATGCCACTTTAGACTTGGATAGTGTACTTGCAGCATCTGACGTTGCCAAAAACCACAAATTCTATATTCAACAAGGGCATATATCAGCCCAACATTTGCTTGCTAATGAAGCTGAAGATATCATTTCACAACTTGTTCCAAGCACAGTACAAGCTTGGAATAAACTCCACAATGATTTAATCAGTCGTAGCGTCATTGCAGCTGAGCTACCCAACCGCGAAGTCGCAGATTATCCACTGACTGAACTACGCAACCTACAAGGCGACGCTGATGAAGCCACCCGAAAAGCAGCTTACGAAGCAGAACTACGCTTACTCCAACAAAACGACGTTGCTTTTGCAGCTAGTATGAATAGCATTAAAGGTTACGTAAATTCCTTAAGTAGTAAACGAGGTTGGGATCATGCGCTGGATGAGGCTATCTTTAACAACAGCATCAACCACAAAAGCCTTGCTGCCATGCAAGAAGCCTGCCAAGAACATTTCCCAGACTTTAGACGCTATATGAAAGCCAAAGCCAGCTTTTTGGGTAAGTCACAACTTGCTTGGTATGACCTTAATGCACCTGTTAGCATCGGTGAAGCCAAAAGCTATACTTGGCAAGAATCCCAAGATTTTGTAGCCAGCAACTTTAGAAACTATTCTGATGAACTTGCTGATTATGCACAAAGCACTTTTGACAATAATTGGTGCGATGTCCCCCCACGCAAAGGCAAGCGAAATGGTGCATTTTGTGTAGGTGTTCCTGGACGCAAAGAATCCCGCATCATGCTGAACTTTGGTGGCACACTTGACGATATCTTTACAATCGCCCACGAACTTGGTCATGGTTACCACAACCACTGTGCTTATAATGATCTAAATTGTAGCTCTCTACAACGTTCAGCAACACCTATGACACTAGCTGAAACTGCTAGCATCTTTTGCGAAACGATTATTACGAACGCCATGCTAGAAGACGCTTCCGATAGCGAAAAACTAGCAATCTTGGAACAAGACTTGTTAGGTGCGAACCAACTGGTTGTGGACATTCACTCAAGATTTTTGTTTGAGAAAACTGTCTTTGATAGACGCCTTGAACGCGAACTATCTATAGATGAATTTAACGAGATTATGTTGGACGCTCAAGAGCAAACTTACGGCGATGGTTTAGACCCTGAGTACCGCAACCCTTACATGTGGGCACATAAAGCGCACTATTATTCTAGCTCGAGCTTTTACAACTACCCTTACACATTTGGTTATCTCTTTGGACTAGGCATATATGCCAACTATCAAAATAACCCTGATGGATTTCATGAGCGCTACAATACCTTACTGGCAAGTACAGGTAAAGATAATGCTATGAACCTAGCCAAAGGTTTTGGTATAGATATTGAAGATGCCAACTTTTGGCGTGCGAGTTTGTCTATTGCCAAAGGTAGAATTACAGAATACGAAGCTTTAGTTGAGAAATATCGTTCGTAGTAGTTAGGCTTATTAAGCTTCCCACTTTCTTAAAGGGAGATTGAGGGGGATTCCGCCTTTGACCTTAAAAGCGAAATCCTCCCTAGCTCTCCTTTAAAAAGGGAGGGGATTTAAAGTAAATCTTTTCACTTCCTATTTTCTAAAAGGGGGATCCCGCTTTGGGGAAAGAATCCTCCCTAACCCTCCTTTAAAAAAGGAGGGGACTTTGTGCTTTTAGCTTCCCACTTTCTTAAAGGGGGATTTCACTTTCAAAACCACCCGCCCTACATCATAGATAGCTTGATAAAAGCGTAGTTGTAAAAGCTATGGTAGATTAGTCTATGGATTATAAAACCCTTTTTGATTTAACAGGAAAAACCGCAATGGTAATCGGCGCAGGTTCTGGCATCGGCGAAGCAACTGCCATGGGCCTTAGTGACTTTGGCGCAGAAGTTATCTGTGCTGACCTCAACCACGATGCAGCAATCGCTACACTTGAAAAGCTAAGTGGAGACGGCTCTGCGCTTCAGTTAAATATTACAGAAAAAGCTCGAGTTCAAGAAGTTTTTTCAGAACTTGAAGCACTGGATGTTCTAATTTGCACCCCTGCTGTCAATGTCCGTAAACCTATGCTTGACTACACAGAAGAAGAATTCGACAAAGTAGTTAACTTGAACTTTAAAGGCAACTTTTTTGCTATGCAAGCCGCAGGTAAAATCATGTCTAAGCAAAAGGGCGGTAGCATCATTATGTATTCGTCCATCCGTTCTCAAGTTGTTGAACCTGGTCAAAGTATCTATGCAGCAACTAAAGCTGCAAGCTTGCAGATGGTCAAAACCTTAGCTGCAGAACTTGGTCCAGACAATGTTCGCGTCAATGCAATTGCACCAGGCGTTGTTGAAACACCACTCACCCAACAAATTAAAGATCAACCAGATTGGTACAATGCCTATTCAAATAAAAATGCTTTAGGACGCTGGGCGCAACCTAGCGAACTAGTTGGTGCAGCTGTATTTTTATCAAGCCAAGCTGCTAGTTATGTTACGGGTACGCTTATTCCTGTTGACGCTGGTTGGTTAGCTATTGATGGACGCTTTACGCCTCCTGTATAGCGCCTTCCTGTATACATAATTTGCCACTCTCATTAACTAGCGATATTCTTTTAGAAGCAGGTAAACACGATATTCGCGATGTTTTGGGTGGGACAGTTGCGTGGGCTCGAGCTGGGTTTGATATAGAGCAATTTAATAATGACTAAATCAATATCATCTACAAAAACATCATGATTATTAAGTGCCAAGATATATTTCACAAATCTATCCTAATCTAAAAGAGCAAGCTAGAATCAACCGCAAGAATATGACAAATGCTGAAAAAGCCTTGTGGTCAATTCTTCGACGCAAACAGCTTCATGGTGTTCAATTCTATCGTCAACTTCCTTTGGATAGATTTATTGTAGATTTTGCTGCCCCACATATCGGATTGATCGTTGAAGTAGATGGTTCACAACATTTTGAAGAAGAGAATCGCATCAAAGATGATGAGCGAACTGCCATTCTTGAAACTCTTGGATACAAAGTCATTCGATTTAATAACCGTGAGGTACTCACTCAATTAGATAATGTTGCTGAGTCAATTTATGAAACAATTGGTGAGTTACTAAAAGAATCGCCTCCAGAGATCAAAAAGCCCTAGAAGCTTCCCCCTTTAAAAAAGGGGGATTGAGGGGGATTCCGTTCACATGATAAAAGACCAATTTACATAAATCCTAAAAGCATGATATTTCTTTTTTCACTGATGGTAGTTTTCAGAAGAGCTCAATAGGAATCCCCTCTAACTCCTCTTTAAAAAAGGGGAGAACCAAAAAACCAAAAACCTAAAAGCCTCCCCCTTTTCTAAAGGGGGATTGAGGGGGATTCCGTCACATGCTCAAATAAAAACCAATTTACATATGTCCTAAAAGCATGATTTTTCTTTTTTCGCTGATGGTAGTTTTCAAAATAGCTCAATAGGAATCCCCTCTAACTCCCCTTTAATAAAGGGGAGAACCGAAGAACCAAAAGCTAGACTACATCGCACCAACAGGAACCTTCTCAACACCCATAGCTTCCTGCCTATTCTCTTCTTCCTTACGAATACTAAACATACGACTAACGCCTTTTTCAGTCGTTACACCCCAAAGCACATCCGCAACTTCCATCGTAGCTTTTTGGTGCGTAATCAAAATAAACTGCGTACCGCTCTCAGCTAAATCTTTTAAGAAAGTACAGTAACGACGAATATTCGCTTCATCTAAA
>CALHRJ010000246.1 GCA_938038395.1 uncultured Deinococcales bacterium
TCAAATCCACCAGCAATAATCACAACAGTAGCTGCAATAGCCAGTAAGCCAATCTGATGTGCTTGGTCTAAAATATTGAGTTGATTACGAAGTGTGAAAAACGAATCGGTTTGAAGTGCTAAGACTATAAATAAGATGCCTACAGCGAATAGAATACCGTAGTCTAAAATGACTTGGATGATTCTTTCAGAAAGACTTTTTTGTTGACTATCTTGTTGAGATGATTTTGTTGTAGTCACTTGAATCCTTGGTTATGATATTTAGGAAATTAGGTTTTGTAAATACTGGACTGAATGCTTAAGTAGCCAGTCACAAATCAGTTAACTATCTTGAAAAACACTTGAGATATAACGTCCTATACAGGTTTAGGACTAAACTTGCTTGCTTTGAATCCACTTGACATCACTTAATATTGTATATACTTATTAGGCTTGAATAGTTTCATTAGATGTTTGCGCTGTTGTAGGTTTTGAATGTGTACCAAAGGCTGCTTGCATTATATTTTTTTCGTTGAAGTCAGGACTATCAGCACTAATCTCTGCAACAATTTCACCTAGACGCATCACCAAGACACGGTGCGATAGACCCATAATTTCTTCGATTTCAGAAGAGACCATCAAAATAGTCATACCTTCTTTAGCTAAATCAGTTATCAGTTGATAGATAGCTTGTTTTGCACCAACATCAATACCTCTGGTTGGTTCGTCAATAATAAATACTGTTGGTTTTTCAAAAAGCCATTTACCAAAAAGAACCTTTTGCTGGTTGCCTCCTGATAAGCTACTTACTTTGTTTTTTGGCAAAGCTGGGCTGATGGTTAGGGACTTCATCATTTCCCCAACTCGCTTTTGTTCTTGTTGGCCTTGTAAAAGACCGCCTTTACTATAGTTTGGAAGTTGCGCCAAACTAAGATTATGTTGAATACTTTGTTTTAGGTGTAGGCCCTGTTCTTTTCGACTTTCAGGTATCATAAAAATACCTGCATTGATAGCATCTGCTGTGCTCTTGATGACAATAGGCTTTCCTAAAACTTCAATGGTTGATGATTTGATTGGTTCAGCACCAAATAGCGTTTTGACTAGCCTTGAGCGACCACTACCGACTAATCCAGCGATACCGACAATTTCCCCAGCTCGAGCCTGCAAGCTAGCCTTATCAAAAACATCACTACTAAGTGATTTAACGTTGAAGACTATAGGAGCATCAGCAGCAGGAAAACGTTTTGTTGGATACATCTGTTCCATTGACTTGCCTAGCATACCTTCAACCAAAGACGTTGGCGTTTCATCCTTCGTTGCAGTTGTTCGAATGATTTCGCCATTTCGCATGATGGTTACTTTGTTAGCAATTTCTAGTACTTCTTCTAAGAAGTGTGAAACATAGATAACCGTCTTGCCCATGGCTTGTAAGTTTCTGACTACATCCAAAAACTTAGCTGTTTCTTCATCGGAAAGCATTGCTGTTGGCTCATCCATGATGATTAGATTCGCATCTCTAGCAATCGCTTGTAAGACTTCTACTTTTTTCTGTTCTGCTAGGTTAAGGTGCCCTACTTTTGTAAATGGGTCGATGTCAAAGCCTGTGAGCTCGAGCAGCTCACTATACCTACTCAACATCTCTTTTTTACGAAGGAATCCGAAGGTGACTTTCTCTTGACCAAGCATGACATTTTGCCAAACGTTCTGTTTTGACAACAAAGAAATTTCTTGAGTAATTGTCGTTATGCCGTCACGTAGTGCATCACGAGGTGACATATAATTCACAGCTCTACCATTTACAAGTAGTTCACCGCTGTCACTTCGAATAATGCCACTCATCACTTTACCTAAAGTGGATTTACCCGCACCATTTTCGCCTACCAAGGCATGAATATCACCTTGGTAGACTTGAACGTTTACATCTTTTAATGCTTGAATGGCCCCAAATCGTTTTGAAACATTATTGGCTTCAATGAAACTTGGGCTTGAAGAGGTCACTCACTTACCATTCAGGACTAAAGTCTTCAAAGTTGTCCTGAGTAATAATCGCACCCGATGCTGGATACGGCGGAGACTGGTCATACATATTTGCAGAAACAGTAATCAGGTTACCTTCTAAAACTTGCTGTGCCATTTGACCAGCAATCTTGCCATTTGTATAGGGGATGTTTGCAATGGTAGCAAACCAGCGACCTTCAGCAACAGCATTATAGGCATCTTGGTTACCACCTTGACCAATCAAGGCAACTTGACCTTCTAAACCAGCATCTTGTACCGCTAACTCTGCGCCAAGAATCATCTGGTCACCAACAGAGGCAATAACATCAATATCTGAATTAGCTTGTAACATATCCGTTGCGACATCAAAACCTTCATCTTCAAGATATGATGCTGCTTGATTAGCCACTATTGAAATATTGTCATGCCCTGCTAAAATTGCTTCAACTGCATTAAAACGATCAAGATCTAAAGGAAAACCTTGAAAACCAATCATGAAAGCTACTTGACAATCATCGTCACCTTCACAAGCACTTACTACTGCGGCTCCAATTTGGGCACCATCGCCTGCGCCTGTACGTGCAATTTGTGCAGCAACATTTTTATAAGGAACTAAGGTTGTTCTGTCTGGACCGATTGGTGCATCAAGTGAAATAACAGGAATACCTGCCTCGGCTGCAGCATCAACACCTACAGTGACACCAACACCATCTACCGAATACAACACAAAAGCATCAAAATTACCTGAGGTGATTGCATCTTCAATTTGATTTAACTGCTCTTCAGCATTAAAGCCAGCATCAAATGATTCCACCGTCATGCCGGCGCCTTCAAGAACTTCACGGACACCTTTTTCTGCTGCTGCAGTGTAATCATTATTGCCAATAGGGTTGAAAAATGCCACAGTTTGGGCAAGAGCCGTAGTTGCAAATAGTGCGATACTTAGTAGTGTAATACAAAGAGCTAAAAACTTTTTCATTGTTTAATCCTCCTGAATGAATAAATACTAGATTTCCACATACGTAACATTTAACTCAAAACCACTAGTCAATCTTTCAACCACCACCTTAAATTATTTTAAAACGAAACATTATTACTGAAAACGTTTGGATATATCATCAGCTATACTTTGAAGCTCTTCCGTTGCCAAATTGACTGCTTTTGAACTCTCTCGATTCCGAATATGTACCATAAGCTTTTCATGATATTCAGTTGCAATATGAGCAAAAGAATCAGAATAAAAATGTTGTTGTCTAAAACGTTTAGCAAGATCAAGGTACTGTATAATTAGAGTGTATAATCTAGTCTGCCCCGATAAACTATAGAAGTATTCGTAAAATCTCCGATTGACTTTTAAGGAGCCTTCTGGATCGTTGTCCAGAACTTTTTCGTGCATTTCACGAACTAAGGCTTCAAGTTTCTTGATATCATCTTCTGTTAGGTTTTCTATAGCTAGGCGAGTAGCATGAGACTCAATAGCTATACGAACCTGATAGATTTCCTTTATCTCTTCACTTGTTACTTTAGTAACCGTTGCACCTTTGTACGGCTGAATAGTTACAAGACCTTCACTCTCTAATTGCCGTATAGCTTCTCTAACAGGTGTACGACTAACATTAAGTTTGGCAGCTAGTTGATCTTGTACTAAACGTTCGCCTGCTCTAAGCTCGTTTGCAAAAATCATCCGACGTAACTTATCAACAATCTCAGTTTGAACGGTATTAGTTTCAATCTCTAAAGAGAGTGACATTAAATTTCCTACTCAAAAGAACGATTTAATTTGTATCCAATATTGGATACAATATCAGAAATGTACTGCGTCTGTCAATTCATACGTTTAGTGGGTGCGTCGCGCCAAAGGTTGAATAAATATCTAAGCTAATCATTAGCTTTTGCCAGTTCACAGGGACGCACCTTTGAAGTTTTTTAAAAAGCAAAAAAACTTCTATTCGTGTTGAAACACTTTTCAACCTTGACTGAGACGCACCCTCGTTTAGTAGTTCATCAATTCGAAAGTTAAGCTGCAACACTCTCTGATGATTTCGCCTTCTTATACTAACCTGAAAGATAAAAGTCATAATTATGGTGTTGTCTATATCGTCAAGAGAACCAAAAGATAAGCAATACCTAACCTATGAATATATGGAACATTATGACCTTCTTGATTCATTTTGGTATTAAGTTGTGAAACAAAATCAGAAGAAAGTCCTCACAAAGTTCACTGTCTATTTTTGATGCATGGCAATGAATGTAAGTGAGGCATTTGGTATTGATCCTAAAGCTGGTTGCGCTTTTGATTTTGACATTACTGATGACAAAATAAATATCGCCAATCGTTCTAAAGATAGATACGAATAACTGTCCAAAACGGTACGGATAAACGGCTTGCAAATAGTACCTTGCTAATGGTTGGCTCAGGGTAGATTGCCATAGCTGTTAACTTCATAATAATCCTTCTTTCGATAACCTGATATCAGCTTAT
>CALHRJ010000247.1 GCA_938038395.1 uncultured Deinococcales bacterium
CCAACAACTAGAATAAATGCAAGCGGAATGGCCACAAGGTGCTGAGCGATCCCAGACGTGATACCAATCCAAAGTGTGTTGTAGAGTGCCTTATAAAAATCGGGGTCTGTAAAGACCCAAACATAATTTTCTAGCCCCACAAATTCCATGGCACCTAAGCCTTGAATCGGATTCCAGCTTTGAAATGATAGATATATAGAAAATAGCATTGGAAATAATCCAAAAATAATAAAAAGAATAAAAAATGGTGCAATAAATAGATAAGGAGCAAATTTTCTTTGAAATGCAAAGAGTCGCATTCCAAAAGTTAATTTCTCTGGGGGAAGCTGTTTTGGGGACGCCATAATATTTTCCCTCCTTTTCTGTAGGATTCGTATAACTGCCAGCACTTTGCTGGCAGTTATAGTTAAAAGTTTAGCTAGATTATCTTAAACTAGATTATCTTAAGCTAGATTATCTTAAGCGACGTGCTTGACGTTCGATTAAACGCTCAGCTTCCATAAGAGCATCTGCAATGTCACGATCTTCGTTAAGAACTTGTGATAATGCACCTGCAACGATTTCAGCAGCAATAACATCACCTGGGTGAGTTGTTGTGCCTGAAATGTTACCAATGATATCTACGTAAAGAAGACGTGCTTGCTGACCGTTTAGGAATGGATCTGGTTCTGACATCATTGGCTCGTCCCATAGAGATTTGATTGATGGGAAAGCTTCGATTTTATCGAATGCCATTTGTTGTGCTTCTTCAGTTGTAGTCATGTACTGGATGAAATCCCAAGCTAATTCTTTGTTTGCATCATCTGCTGCAACAGGAATACCGAAGAATGAACCACCCCAAGTTGAGTATGAACCGCCAGGTAGGTTTGAAGCACCCCAAAGACCAGCTGTATCTGGAGCCATCCAGTCTCTTAGTGAGCCAGCTAACCATGCACCAGAAAGTTGTACGGCAACTGTACCGTCTTTGAACGCTTGATACCATTCATTTGACCATGCGCCAATTTGTGCGTCTAGGCCGGCGTCACGGATTTCTTTAGCAACTCTAAATGCTTCATGGAATCTTTCACTATTGACAAGTACATTACCTTCAGAATCGAAGTAAATACCTTGACCTTCTTCAACACCAGTTCTAATCATGCCTGCATAAACATCAGCAGCATCTGCAATTAGGTAAACATCATTTACGCCGTCGCCATCTAGGTCACGGGTTACTTCTTTACCAAAAGCAATTAGGTCATCCCAACTACCAAGAACATCGTCAACACCCATACCAATTTCTTCAAAACGGTCGTGACGATAGAACATAGCGCCTGGTGCAATATCTACAGGAATTGCAATTAAGCGACCGTCTGCTGTTGAACCTTGTGCCCATGCATAGTCAGCAATTTGGTCTTCATAAACGCCAGCGTTGTAAGGTGCTTGTGTAAGATCTTCAAGACCTCCATCTGCTACAAATTTTGCAATGAATCCAACTTCAACTGCAGCAACATCTGGAGCTCCCTCGCCTGTTGCAAGCGCAGTTACTAAGTTATTGTGGTGATCGCCGAATTCTAGTTCGTTAACGATAATTTCAACACCAGGATTTGCTTCCATGTAAGCTTCTGCTAAGGGTTTGGTTGCGTTACACAAGCTACAAAATGTAGCTACAGTAAGTGTTTGTTTTTCTTGTGCCATTGAAAACATAGAGAGGCTCAAGACGGTGACCATTGATAGTGCGATAAGTCTTTTCATACGATTCTTTCATTCCTTCCGCTCCCTAAAGATAAGGTTTAGGAGCTTTTATTAATAGGTTGTAGCTTTTCAAACATTTGCTAAAAGCGAAGATTTTAGATGCTCTAACGAACGTTGTGAGTGCTACATAACTCAAAATAGGTAGTGCTTGACTTACAGATATTCTTGATGTACAGATATTAGAGAGAAAGTCTCTAAACAAAGAGCATGAATAGTAGAGATAGAAAAATTTAAGAAATATCTGCTACTGAATCACGTTCTACCAAAACAGGTTCAAACTTGTTCTTCACCTCCACATCTTGTTTTCCTAGTGCATTCAGCACAAGATTTGCAGCAGCCTGACCCATTTCTAACAAGGGTTGGCGGATTGAAGTTAAAGCAGGGTAGAGGTATTGGGCAAGCATGACATCGTCATAGCCGATTAAAGAAATATCGTTTGGCACACTGATGTTTTCATCACGCAAGGCTTTTAACGCACCTGCAGCCATCTGGTCATTTGCAGTGAATATGGCTGTCATATTCGTATTGCGCTCGAGCAGCCTTTTGGTTGCCCGATAACCACCACTTTCAAGGAAGTCACCCTCTACAAAATAATCTTCCTTGATTGGTAAATCCGCTTTTCTTAAAGCAGCTTGATAACCTTGTAGACGGTTACGACTGTCTTGCATCGCTAAAGGTCCACTAATATGAGCAATATTCTTATGCCCTTTTGAAATTAAGTGCTCGGTAGCCAATCGACCACCAAGATCGTTATCTATATAAATACAAGAATCTGCCAACTCAGTAATATAGCGACCAACAATCGCAAAGGGCTGACAGTCTTTGGTCCAGTCTAAAAAATCAAAGTCAGTGCATGCATCAAACTGCATTACAATCGCATCAGAACGTCCTTTTTTAAGGAATTCTAGTGCTTCTTTTTCTGTTTCACGATTATTATGACCACTAGAAACAACCAAGTGCATGCCTTCAGCTTCCACTCTTTTTTCAATGCCACTGATAATGCCATTGTAAAAAGGACTTGAAATTTCGTTGACCACAACACCAATACCGTTTGAACGGTTCGTAACCAAGGCTTGCGCCATCGCATTTGGTTTGTAATCAAGTTCATCAACGACGGTCATAACTTTTTCTCGGGTATCGTTAGAAACGGGACCGCTTTCGTTGAGAACCCTAGAGACTGTGGATATGGACACACCAGCAAGGCGCGACACTTCTTTAATAGTTGACATAATTTTAAAAAT
>CALHRJ010000248.1 GCA_938038395.1 uncultured Deinococcales bacterium
AACCATGGGAGCAAGTTGCACCCAAAGACGCATAGTTCGCAAGGACGTGTGTTTAAGGTGTGGCTCGTGACTGGGGTTAAGTCGTAACAAGGTAGCTGTACGGGAACGTGCGGCTGGATCACCTCCTTTCTAAGGAGCTTATGCTCGAACCAGGTCAAACTAGGTTCGAGAGTTGATTAAGTTCAACCTAAGTTTAGTAAAACCCTCTTAATTAGTTGTCGGTTCTGCGCATTTATAATTTAACTAAGAAAATGCTGAGCTTCCTTTTATAGGTAGCTTATTTTTTTGGTTATTTTTTAATCGACATCTTCTAAATAGTTAAAATTTAAAAATAAATCATCACTTAGGTTATTACTTTGATGTAAATCATCGAATGTAACTATGCTGAAGTGTTTAGATAAACTTTGTAGTGCAAGTGTAGCGTTGTCCAAGTGGTCTTCAATAATCGGTAATAATGATTTGTGATAAAGGGCTGCTAATGTTTGTAGACGGTTATCGTTTCCTTTAATAACTACAGCATGCTTTGCAGTATTTGTTTGTTTGAATAACAATTGCCAATAAGCAGGAGTTAGGTTTGGCATATCGCAAGCCACTAATGCTACCCACTCATGATTTGCATGTTTAAGGGCCGTATATAAACCGCCCATTGGTCCACAACCTGTTTCAGTACAATCAGTGCGTATATCTTTGTAAATTTGATAATTTGTTTCATAAGTTTGATTGGCAACGATAAAACGTTCACTGCTTTCTGACAGGCTTTCAAGCGACCAATCAAGCATGCGTTTATTCTTGTACAAGAACTTGGCTTTGTCTTGACCAAATCGACGTGACTGTCCACCTGCAAGTACTACCCCGCTTATGGGTAGGGGTATTTTAATACTAGAATTGTCAATAAAAGACATACTTAGAGTTTACCTAACTTTATAGGAAATATGCATGTCGCTTTTTGGCATATTTTATGTATACTACTTAGTAATGTCACAAGCAAATTCTGTATCTGTAGTTGAGGCGGTTCAAAGAATAGCTCGAGCCTTCCCTGATCACCCAATCGAATGGCGAATCATGGAACTTTCCGAAGATTTGAGCCAAGCCCAAGTACGTCCACAACTTTCTTATGATGTAGTGATTGAACATCTCAATTCAACTTTAGGTAAAGCTGGCTGGTCTTTTAGCTATTGCACAATTGGTGATAAAGCACTGGGTTGCTCTCTATCGATTGGTTCTTCTGACAAAGCGATCAGTAAATCTGTCGTGCTATCGGTTGGGCACGATGCTGAACAATCTTCTAGAGATGCACTTGTGCAAGCTGCTGAGTATTTTGGTATTGTCTCTGGGGCAGATACAACCCAACACTACTGGGTTGATTACGATCCAGAAGCCAAAGATATCTTATTTGAACCAGAATACGAACAAGCTCAGATTGAAGATATAGCGAGTAAAGAATTTAGTGGCTTTCCCTTAGACACAGGACAAGATGTTGTTGAAGAATTAGATATGTCCAAGTTTAGTGGTCCACTTGTCGATTTAGACAATGATGCTGACGAAGATCACTCAAAAACCGAAGGCCAACAAAAGATTGATCGTTTAGTAGAACGTCTAAAAGCTGATGGTATGGGGTTGCAAGTTGCCAAGCTTACTGTACAGTATGGTGGCTATGGCAATAATCCTGATGAAGCCAGAATTCTTTATGGGAAATTGCGTGACTTGCTTATTTCCAAAACAAGCTAGCTAAACTCTAAATAACAGTTCATTTACAGTATGTTCGATGCCTCTATGAGGGGAAATTGATGTTTATTAAGTATTTGTAAATGAAGCTTTACTCATGGATAAAGCTCATTTTCTAACATCTAGAAGCTTTTAAATGAGTAAACTACGGTGTGATTTGAGAGTTAAATAAGCCTAATTTGACATTAAAAGCTAAGTGACTCCGATTAAATCAAGAAATGAACTCTTTAAGACGAAAAGGTTTAAACACTTTTAGTCTTATCTTCAGACGTATAAAGTTACAGGGGTATTGGCAGCACGTGATTAAAGTTATAGCAATTGGCGATGTACATGGCATGTGGGCAGAAGCATGGCGAGCATTAAAGCTGGCAAATGCTGCTACAAACATGTGTTTACCTACACAGGCAGTTTTGGATGGGCGTTTTCAAATCATTTTGACGGGTGATCTAGTCCACTATAAAGATTACGAAAGCTACGATAATGCTGTTGGTGAGCGTTTTGACCCCTATAATAAAAAGCATCTAAAACGTGCTGCAAAAGCGCAAATTCGAGAGATGTATCGTTTTAAAGATTACGTTGATAAGTCTAAAGGCAATGTCAGAGTGATTCTTGGTAATCATGACGAAGATGCTTTGACCCATGACTATGGACTTGTTACTCGTGGTGGTGTTGAACACAACGAATTTAATCCAGATGAGGGTGGCATTGCTATTCCTGATGATTTAAAAGCTTGGTTTTTAGAAATGCCACGTGAGATTATCATCCATGGCGTACACTTTGCCCATGCTGGACCACTGCCAAGTATGCAATTCTTTGATGATTTCTTCTATAACGATCGCGATACCAAACATTGGTGGCATGAAAAACCATTTTTGCTAGGACAAGCTAAACATCGCTTTGGTGTGTATGGACACACGTCTATGGAAGACGGCATTCATATCGACAAAGAGCATAACTTCGCGATGATTGATGCACTGCCTAAACGCCAATACTTCGAGATGATTTTGGACGAAGAGCGTTTAGATTATCGTGCTATGAAGTTCTAGAGAAACTAAAGGCTTCAGAAATAGCATGATTTAGCATAGTTGAATATCAAATTTAAAAATCCTAATTGTAGAATAGCATAACTATTTTCATAGTCCTTTAGCGTAGACTAAGCGGTGTGATTTTATTGCGTCGTTTACAGTATCTATTTTTTGTTTTTATTCTTGCTAGCTTAGTAAGTTGCTTACCCATTCCAACAACTAGACAAGCTTTAAATATTCCAGCTGTTGAGTTTGAGGTGAATCCTAATAATATTTTGAGGGAAACGGTTTTTGTAGAAGGTTTTCAAGAACCGCATACACCTGTTAGGTATAACGGGAGTTTGGTGAGTAAATATACTCGAGCTGCCTTAAGTACATCTCCCAAAACAATTATTGTAATGGTTCCTGGTATTTATGGAGGTGCAACAACGCTCGAGCTACTGGCGAGCCAACTCGTCGCTGCCGAGAGTAATCTAGAAGTTTGGATTGTAGATAGACGCTCTAACCTTTTAGAAGACACAAGCGTTTTAAGAAGAAGCATCGCAACAGGTGACGCCATGCTTTCTTACGATTACTATGTCAAATACTATGGTAAACAAAATGGCTATTCACCTCCTAAGGCAGCAGATGTTGACTTTATGCAGTATTGGGGTTTAGAACTGCACCTTGCAGACCTCCATGAAGTTATCAAGCAAGCCGCAAATGAATCAGAGGAAACATATTTACTCGGTCATTCTTTAGGTGCAGGTATGGTGAGTTTTTACAGCGCATTTCAAGTAAACCAATCACAAGCAGGTGAGGAGTTTATTGATGGGCTTATCCTTTGGGATGGTGTGCTTGGACGTACTGGTGGCTTTGGTGGCATCCAGTGGTTTAATGGACTTTTAGATATTGCACCACAAATTACTGTAGATGCTCTAAAGGATAGTACCGTAAATGAAGGTGTATTAAATTTACAAGGTTTAACTGGGTTTAATACATTTATCCCCCTTAACCCAAAAGAATATGTTCGAAGTGCATCGGTAGCTTTACTTGCTCGTTTTGACCCTGATGGCCTATCGCCTTTTTATGATTTTCCAATTAGTAACCGTGCTGTTTTTGGTGTGGGTATTGATGATAGTTTTGAAGTTTCTACAGTCTTTGGTGCCTCAGTTGGAGACATACAAAACGCTAAGCTTGCAGGCAATATAATTCCTGTATTGCTTGATGGTGATATAGGAATCTACAGTAAAGCGGTGACTGGCGTGGCAGATGGGGCTGAAAAAGTTACTTGGGATAAGACTTTAGAAGGTAAAGAAGTTTGTGATATTGATCAGTTTGCGTGGCAACATAGTAATCCACTTAGTAATTACAATGAATGGTATTTCCCTGTTGAGTTGATGCTAGATATAGCAGGGTTTAGCATGACGCTTGAAGGTGTTGAAGGCTTTAAAGCAACATCAGATGTTCGTGTGCCGACTTTAGCACTTGGTGCAGAACGTGGGTTAGTACAAGATTTGGATGTTTTTTCAGCCTATAATAATTTAAGGGCTGGAAGTTTGATTTCGAGTTATGTTATTGATGATTTTACGCATTTAGATATTATGTGCGCTCAGGAAAATCCAGCTACGGCGATTATGTTGGGTTGGCTCGAGCAGCTTCGTAGTATACGAAATTAAAATAAGTTAGGGTATCTCTTTGAAATTAGTTGTGATGTTGCCATTGAAACTCACAAGTACCACAAAGCAAATATAACTAGCGTAGAATAACCAGCGTAACAAAATAATACGTAATCGGCACCGCAAACAACATGCCATCAATCCGATCAAGCACACCACCATGCCCCGGAAAGAGTGTTCCAGAATCTTTAACCCCTGCCCAGCGTTTAAGCATAGATGCAAATAAGTCACCTAACTG
>CALHRJ010000249.1 GCA_938038395.1 uncultured Deinococcales bacterium
ATTGATTGTAGAAATGGATACGGCGCAAGAGGATTCTGCAAGGTTTTCAGAGCTCAATACTAAGTTTCACTCGGTTCTCTATAGCTGTGGTGATAAGCAGCATTTGAGCAATTTGATTCAATCTTTACGTTATCGGACTCAGCACTACTTGCATGGGTATATTGATGATAAAGATAGGTTACAAACAGCTCAGCGAGAACATAGAAAGCTGCTCGAGCTGTGCCGAGCAGGCGACATAGAGAAGTCTAGCGAACTGATGGTGCAACACGTTTACAAAGTAGGTCTGGCGATTGCCAACAGTGTTGAATTAGAAGCTGTTGTTGCCCACGCATAATCGATATTTAGCTTATCCATAAGCTTGTATAAAAATTCTAGTAGGAAGTTAAGGAGAAAAAATGTCAACTGAAGGAATCGAATTTTACGACCTGAGTCACCCTTGGGGGTTTCAATCACCGAACTGGCCATACTTTGAAGATGTCAAAATTGACCGCATTCACTATATGGCAAAGTCTGGTGTATTAACTCAGAAGATAACAACAACCATGCACTGTACGACGCATATTGATGCGCCTGCACATGTTGTTGAAGGAACAGCATTCATAGACGAAGTACCTTTAGAAAAGTTCTTCGGTACAGGTGTAGTTTTAGGTATTCCCAAAAATAAATTTGAAATGATAACCGCAGATGACCTCGAAAAAGTCGGACAAGATGTTCGTGAAGGCGATGTTGTACTTATCAATACGGGTTGGCACAAGAAGTATTCAGACTCACAAGAGTACTTTGGACGCTGCCCAGGTCTAGTTCCATCAGCAGCAGACTGGTTAGTGGATAAAGGTGTAAAAGTTGTGGGTCACGATACCCAAGCCAATGATCATCCACTCGCAACAGCAATCGGACCACACGGTCCAGGTGGTGGCGTGCTTATGCCAGCAATCAATAAAGAATACGAAGAATTCACAGGTCGCAAAGTGATTGATGATTTCCCAGAGTGGGAACCAGTTCACCGCAAGTTGTTCACAAATGGCATTTTAGGTATTGAAAATGTTGGTGGCGATATTGATGCAGTCACAGGCAAGCGTTGCACCTTTTCATTTTTCCCTTGGCGCTGGACTCGTGGTGATGGTTGTATCATCCGTTTAGTTGCTATGCTTGACCCAAGTGGCAACTTCCGTATGGAATCTGGTAGCTAAGTCTGTATGAAAAACATAGTTCGCTTTAAAGATGCCCATCAATATGAAGCACCACTACATGATGTAACGGTTCACTCCATGTTTTTGCAGCACAAACTCACAGGAAGCGAAGGCTCAAACTGGGTAAGTATATCTTATTACTTACCCGGCGCTAAAGCTGAAATGAGTGCCGCACCGCTAGAACGTACCTATGTGGTTCTAGAAGGTGAATTAACGGTTGAATTTGAAGATGAGACCGTTACACTTGGACCATTAGATAGTGTCTATATTGGACCAAATGAAACCCGTGAAGCTAGAAATGATACCAACGATGTAGTTAAAATGTTGGTGGTCATGCCTTACCCACCAGAAAGCTAAATTAAAGGATACTTATGGATAATATTCCTACCGCTTCATCATTATTCGATATTAATGACAAGGTAGCCATCATTACAGGTGCAACAGGTGGTTTTGGTGCTGTTGCTGCTAAAGGTCTGGCAAAAGCTGGCGCACATGTCATGCTTACAGGGCGTAAAGAAGATACGCTTATTCCGCTTGTCAAAGAAATTATAGATGCAGGATTTACCGCTGACTATATTGCTGGTGACCCTGTTAGTCATGATGACAACAAAAAAATTGTCGCACATACTGTTGAAAAATTTGGTGGTATCGATATCGTTGTGACTGCTGCTGGTATGAACAAGGTTGGTCCTATTACTGAACAGTCTGTTGAGGACTGGGAACAAGTCATGGATGTCAATGTTAAAGGCACTTACCTAATGTGCAAAGAAGCTGGCAAAGTCATGATTGAGCAGGGGAGAGGTGGCAAGGTTATCATTGTTTCTTCCGCAAGGAGTACGCTTGGTATGGCAAACTATACTGCCTATTCACCTTCAAAAGCTGCGACTGATTTGCTTGCCAAAAGCTTGGCTTGTGAATGGGGACCACACAAAATAAATGTGAATGCGATTGCGCCAACGGTGTTTAGAACTGCACTTACGCAGTGGATGTTTGAAGATGATGCTTTTTATAAAAACTTCTTGAAACGTATACCGATTGGTCGTTTGGGTGAGGCTGAAGATTTTGTTGGCTTGCTAATCTATTTATCTTCAACTGCATCAGACTTTATGACAGGCTCGATTTTAGCAATGGATGGCGGTTATACCGCAGGGTAATAGGTAATAATTTATGACTACTATAGGGTCTAAGACAAGTGGGTCTAATTCGAAAGCTTCGATTGCAGTAATTGGTAGTGGCTTGATGGGTCACGGTATTGCTCAGATTTTTGCTTGTCATGGGCATAGTGTAAGCATTATGGATAAGGATGTAGGAAGGCTCGAGCTTGCGCTCGAGCACATACGTAGCAATCTGCAAACGATGCAGCAACACAATATCAACTTCCTAGACGATGACGAAACTATCCTCGGTCGTATAGAAACCTGTACTGACTTAGCAACAGCCTGTAAAGATAAAGAGTTT
>CALHRJ010000250.1 GCA_938038395.1 uncultured Deinococcales bacterium
AATGGCTCAACCAGTAACCTCTACACAGACATGAGCTTACTCACTTGCGACGAGGATTTAGGTGCAGATGTATCTGAACTCTTTAATTACCTAACTGCTTACAGTAAACAAAATGAATGGCGTAAACTATGGGTAGCGCCAACAACCCTAAGACCAAAAGTACTAGAAGCAATTACCAAAGAAACAGACAATGCCCTTGCGGGTAAACCTGCAAGAATCATTGCAAAGATGAATTCATTGGTTGACCCAGAAGTAATTAGGCATCTCTATAAAGCTTCGCAAGCTGGTGTTAGAATTGATTTAATTATCCGAGGTATTTGCTGTTTACGTCCAGGTGTCAAAGGTGTCAGTGAAAATATACGTGTGCGTAGTATCGTAGGTAGATTCTTAGAACACTCTCGTGTATTTTACTTTAAACATGGTGGCGAAGATAACATCTACCTTAGCTCAGCAGACTGGATGCAACGCAATTTAAACAACCGCATCGAAGCAGTTTTCCCAATCGAAGATATACGCCTTAAACGCAAAATTGTTCAAGTGCTAGATATGTCTTTGAAAGATAATGTTAAGTCTAGGCAACTAGGTTCAGACGGGGTTTACTATAGACCTGAGCGAAATGCTGGTGATAAGCGTATTAGTGTTCAGGAAAGGTTACTCACACTTTCTGAGCGTAAGCGTGCTCAAACAGATGGTTTGTAGCTTTACTTTTGAACTGCTGGTAGATTTACTGAAATAACTCTAAAACCACTATTCTCTATCGGGGGTAGTGGTTTTAAAATGCTTGGTCCTGTCCTGAAATAAGTTTGTACTTTGCCAAGAACTGATTCAGATCGTAAATCTTAGCATCCTTTTAGAACTGATTTTTAAATATATCTATAATGTAGGATAAGTCTATGGCACTAATGTACAATGTCATCCACCAACAAAACTTTCAGCAGATTTGCTAGAAGATTATTCATTGAATCTCAGTTTGACTTTTTAAGTGCTCGAGCAGTTTCTCTGCACTCGCTAATTCGGCCTTATAATGCTGCTCACCCCATTCAAGAACGTGTTGTTGATATGGATTGTTAGTGTCTAGTTCTGAAAACTCTTGTACAATAGCAAGCTGACCAAGTTGTTCTTTGCTCTGTACTATAAAAGCATTAAGTTGGTCTATCAGCACTTCTTGACTCGTGACATGTGCAAAGAAAAGTTTAAACAACATCGAATGTTTCATGACAGTATTTTCAATAGGTTCATTTGTTAACCAGACCCTAAGTGCATCTAGACCGACATCAGTAATTTTATAAAGCTGTTTATTAGGTTTACCATCCTGTTCAACTTTGCGAGATGTAACAAAATTTGACTTTTCTAAGCGTTTCAGTTCTGAGTAAATCTGACTTTGTGCTGGGCTCCAGTAAAAAAACTTTAGTGCAGCAGCTTCTTTACGAATTTCATAACCTGAAAACTCTTCTCCAAAAGACAGTAATCCTAAAACGGCGTAGCTGGTATTCGGTAAAGCTTTTACAGAGTTAGACATACAGGTATTATATAACAATTTGACATATGACTAATAGTTATATATAGTAAATGAAATTTATATGACTAATAGTCATATGCTATTGGAGGTATTAAAAATGGCAAAAAAAGAAAAAGCAGAGATGTTTGAAGCACTTCACCCAGACCCAACAAAACAAGGTACACGTGTAACCAAAGAATATTATGATGTATATAAAGAAGCCTTACTCAAAATTATCCCTACAAAAGATGAGTTAGACGAAGGTATTGAGTTTATGGCTTTAAGCAAAGAGATCGTAGCTCACCTCCCACAAGAAATCATCGAGAAAACTTCTGTAGGCTGGTGGACAACAGTCTTAAAGCTTGACTTAGAAGCTAGAGGCATTATTAAACGTTTACCTACCAAAGGTAGACAACGTGTTATTAAAGTTTGAGTATTTTACAACTAGATCAATTTGAAAAAAGATTCTATCAACTAGAGACCTTGTGGTTTCAACGCTGAGGGAATAGCAACATTAATATTGCGTCAAATCATCTAGCAATACTATCGATGTTTTTTCTACAAATGCTACTAAATCAATAGCTTTAGTGCTTCAGCCGCAGCCCACCCCGAAAGCGCAGCCCCTTCAATCCGTGGCTCTACATAACTCCCAGTAAGTGTTGCTCCAAAAGCATCCCCAGCTATAAGCAAAGGCACTGACTCATTCAAAACTATATGGCTTGCCTCTTCAACTTTATGTGGTCTACTATAAAGCCATCCATGTGTCTGATACTCAGTCACTTGTATATCACCTAATACAGACTTAGCAGCGTCCAAAATAAGCTGACTAGCAACAGCACGTTCATCACCCCAATGCTCCAAACTAAATTCAGGCGTTGCATGAATCGTAATCGCTGGCAACTTTGATATACCCTTTTTTTGGTTATCAACAATCAACGAAATTGCATCATGAGTGCAAGAGAGACTACCAGGCTGCACCATACTGGTTGGCTCTTCTAAAACTGCCATAACTGCAATACAACGTTCATAACTAATAGCTTCTAACTGTTCTTTTAACTCTTCTGGCAAAACTAATTTACTTGCCTTAAGCAGGTCAATTACTTGAGGTACTGGAGGGGTAAGCAAGACTGCTTTAGCCTGAATTACATCACCATTCTCAAGGTTCGCCAACCACACATCCCCGTCTTGCTTTAAAATACTGAGTCTTGCTGGCTTTTGCACAGTCAGCGGTTTAGCCAAGTACTTAGCAACACTCGTAATAGAAGGCTGACCACACCATCTAGCATGTCCTGAGCCATCACTCACAACCTCACCACTTTTGCTTCGGTACCATTCTTTAGCTGCACCAGCTTGAAGACAGTCTTCAATCAACGCTTGAAAACGTACATCTCTAGCAGTCATAAATTGTGCGCCATGGTCAAAGCTTGCTTCACCAAGTTCAGTCGTAATTCTTCGGCTTGCCATGCGCCCACCTAAGCCACGACCCTTATCTATTACGAGTACGTTTTGCCCAGCGTTTTGTAAATCGGTTGCAGCACAGAGTCCTGCCATGCCTGCACCAACGATTAAAATATCAGTTTTTTTTGTTAGAAGTTGCATAGGTATTGTAACTACTTTCGTTTGAGCTATTCGAAATTTATAGCTAAGTTGTATGCTTGAGTATAGCTAAAAGTACGAGTGGGTATTTTGTTTTGTAGTACAGTCTTCAACTCATATCGAATTGTATTCAGGATGTAGCAATGGCACTAGTATAACGACAAACAATATTCGGTTTTGAAGGCTAAACTTTAAAAGGTTTATGGGTAAAGAACATTGAAGCTAATTTAGATTATCTACCCTTAGATTCTCACTTGTAAGAGTACTAGTCATCACACTATAAAGAAGTACTTAGCTTTCAATTCTCTTGACTGTCATGTAGACCATCTACACATACGCTACTTAGTTGGGCTTTGTTCTTTATTAACCCAAGCAAGTATAGTCAAACCTAACCACTAAAAATACACTATATATTCTTTAAAACTATTCTATAACACTCAAACCTAGTCTTCTAAGATAAGTGTATCTTTGTGGTAAACAAACGAATCCTGTGGTAATGCTATTGCCAATAGTTGAGGAATACTTAAACTTTGTTGTTTCGCATTGTCTATAGTACTAAGCTCGAGCCTATTTAAAAGCTGTTGCGCTTTTTGTTTATCGCTGTATTCACTTGCAGGATTTTCAGCAGCACACTGTAAGAACAATACACCAGTATCTTTATCTGCTAATTGACTATATACAATAAAGGCTTGCATCAAACTAGCTGTGGCGTTGTTTTCAGCTGCTATATACATAGCTTGTTGACTATGTTTTATAGCAGCATCAGGTTGCTTTTGTTGATGAGCAATAGTTGCTAGTAAGGTCTTAGACCTACTTTGTAGATTAACTTGTGCGTAAGTTTTTGCATCTTTGTAGCATAACTCAGCAAAGTGCTGCGCAGTATCAAACTCGTTTTGCTGAAAGGCAAGTTGAGCTTTATTTAGATTGAGATAGGGAACGAGGTGCAAGTCAACACCTTCAACATAGGCTAGGCTTTCATCAATCATTGCTTTAGCTTCGTTAAGTTGCTCAGATTGGTTCCCTAAGATTAGTAGCTCAGAAAGGTTGTTAAGATTAATAGCTAGACCTATAATATAACCATTTTGCCTATCAAGTTTTATAGCTTTTCTATAGTTAGTTTCGGCAGAACTATAGTTACCTAAACAAACTTCCAAGTTAGCGAGTGCCCTGTGGTCACGACTTAGTTGATCTGGATAGTGTTTTTTTGAGAACTTGAGGATTTCTTCAAAGATAACTTTCGCTTTTGGATAATCTGCTAAGCCATATAAGCAACTGCCTTTAAGCCTCAGTAACCTGTCTTGACCAACAATATTTTTTACATCTATACTTTGCATAGCCTCGTTAACCAAGGCTAGTGCTTCAGTATGACGATTAAGGCGGTTAAGGTGTGAGCCTTTATCTGCTAATATCAACGCTCTTGTAACTTGACCCTCTTCTTGCGTTTCTAAAGCTTGGGCGGCTTCATCAAAAAGGTCTATGGCATCATGAAAACGCACACGCATATCTGCATACAGGCTTAAGGTATCTGAGGCGGTTAGTAGCTCTTCAAACCAACCTGCATTCGCAGCATACAACCAAGCAATATGGATATTTTCGAATTCTTCTTCGATTAAATCGAGGGCTGAACCTGGTGTTGTGCCAAGGATATTTTTGTTTTGTTCAGAAAGTAGATTTAAATAGTAGCGAGCATGGTGTACAGAAACTTGGTTTAGAAATGCTGAGGTCTGTAGCTTTTCATAGCTAAATTCGTATACCAGTGGATGTCTGCTATAGCGTCCTTGCCCATCTGTTTGTAACAAGGATTGATGTCTAAGACTAGACAAAATACTAATGTCAGCGCCAGCAACAGCTCTGGCAGCCTGAACTGTAAAGCCACCACGACAAACTGCTAAGCTTGAGAGTATAGATTTCTCAGCTTCACTTAAACAGGCCCAAGAATGCTCCATAATGTAGCGTAGGCTCGTATGCCGTTCTTCTAAATCTAAGCCAGGGTTTTCGAGTTCTAGTGCATCTTTTTCAAGGAGTTCGGCTAAACCTTCGCAGTCGTAAAAGCGCAACCACCCAGCTGCTAGCTCGAGCCCCAATGGTAGCCCCTGCAACAGCCGACATATACGAAATACAGCTTCCTGATTATTAGGTGAAAGCAAAAAAGACGCATCAACTACATGGGCTGACTTCACAAAAAAGCGAACAGCATCAGTAGCTATAGCCTGAGCATCATCCACCTCTGGAAAACTCAAACCTTGCAAGTACAAGGTTTGCTCTTCTTGAAGCCCTAACACGCGCCTTGAGGTCACTAGGATTTGTAAATGAGTTGTATCATCAAGCAACGTTTTAACTATAACGTCTGCATCTAGCAACTGTTCAAGATTATCGAGAACTAACAAAATTTCTTGATGCCGTAAGGCAGTAGTTAGCTGTGCTAAAGGATCAAGAGGTCCTTTAAAGCTAATGTTTAAACTATTGGCAATAGCTGCAGCTATAAATCTGGTATTGCGTAAAGCACTCAAAGATACAAACACCGTGTGTTTTACTTGTGCAAGCTGTGAGTGTTGCCTAAACTCTGTGGCTAAACTGGTCTTACCCATCCCCCCAGGTCCAATAATACTCACTAAACGATGTTTTGTAAAAAGTTCATCAAGTTCTGCAATTTCTTTTTGACGACCTATAAAGTCTAAAGTTGCCTCTTTAGGTGTAATCTGTAGCGATGCTTCTGTTGATTCAAATTCGACTGGAATTGATGTATCAGCTTGAGTTTGGATTGTTTCAAAAAGCTTGAGTGTTGAGGATACAGGCTCGAGCCCTAATTCTTCTGCCAACACACGCCTGCAACTTTCAAACTGTCCTAAGGCAGCTTTGATATTGCCAGCTCTCCACTGGAGCATCATTATCCTACGGTGTGCATCTTCATTCAGCGGGTCTAAGTCTACTAGGGTTTCTAATAAATCGAGTGCTTCCTGTGGTTTTTCTGCTTGTTCAAGCGTATGAGCTTGTGTAGAAAGACATTGCATATAGATGGATTGGAGTTGGGTGCGTTCGAGCTCGAGCCAATCCTGAAAGTTTGGCGCATTTCTAACTCGAAACTCTTCCAAAAATGGACCTTTATACAACTTAAGTGCCTGTTCAAAGTCTTGGGCTTTAACGGCCTGTCTAAAAGCCACAACATCACAGTCTATTTGTTCACTGTTTAAACTAAGTGGATCGCCATCTTCAAACCACAACTCAGCTCCATCTAAACGACGAATGATGTAAAGCAACTGCCGTAGATTTGGTAAACGTCCTACACTCCACAAAATTTCTGCAAGTTCATCCCTCGAAATAGCTTTATCATTAGAAGCAAGATAATATAAACAAGCTATTGCTTTCTGTTTATTGATTTCTAACGACCTATCTTGCCATACGATGCTAGATGTGCCTAAAAGATTTAATTGCAGAATTGAAGGCATAGTTTAAATTGTAATCATTTATAGTGAGTATAAGAGTTAATGTTTACTTCATTGAAAATAAAATAATTCTAATCAGTATATTCATGCAACTATCAAATGCACTGTCTAGCACAGCTAAATTACGCCCCCCCGACCCTCTTTAATCAACTTGGTTTCTCTCTAACAAAAAAATACACAGAGGTTAAAACCTCTGCGTATTGCAAAATTTCAGATTTGGGATTATGAAATGAACAGCATCGCAGCAAGCTGACGATGTATCGATATGAAATCTTGTGACTTAGAGTCACATCAATTCTGAAAATCTAATTCGAAGCAAGCATTGAGGAATTCATCATCCTGCAAGTTCATTATTAAGCGCTTACGGCCTCTTTAACAGCATTTTTTGCTACTAAATACTCACCAATTTGTACTGCATTTAGCGCAGCACCTTTACGAATCTGATCGCCAGAAACAAAAAAGGCAATAGAACCAGGTTTACTTGAGTCTTCACGAACACGCCCTACAAATACATCATCTTGACCACTTGAAGTAATTGGCATTGGGAAGGTATTGCCAGCACGATCATCAATGATGCTAACGCCTTCAGCTTCAGCCAATACTGCATTAACTTCATCAACCGTGACAGCACGTTCAAATTCTACGTGGATTGCTTCGCTATGTGCTCTAAACACAGGCACACGAATACACGTTGCACTTAGTAGCAGACTGTCGTCATGCAACATCTTACGTGTTTCGTTAACAAGTTTGCTTTCTTCAACATTGTAGCCATCTTCACCAATATCACTATCGTGACTGAACAAGTTAAAAGCAATAGGATGCTGAAATTTATCAACTGCAAGTTCACTATTAGCATCTTGCAAGTAAGCAGCACTTTGATCAGCAAGCTCACTAATACCAGCAGCACCAGCACCAGAAACAGCTTGATAGGTTGCAACAGTCGCTCTAGTTAAACCAAAAGCTCTATGTAATGGGGCTAAAGCCATAAGTGCAATAATAGTTGAGCAATTTGGGTTGGCTATAACACCATTATGCTCAAGTGCATCGTCACCATTTACTTCTGGAATAACTAAAGGCACACGCTCATCCATACGCCATGCACTGCTATTATCAATAACGATTGCACCATGCTCTGCCCATTTCCAAGCTTCAGCTTTAGAAAGTGCGCCACCCGCAGAGATAAAGGCAATATCTACATCTAAATTGCCATCTTCTGGGGTAGCAATGACCGTGTGGGTGGTACCGTTAAAGGTTATCTCTTTTCCAGCAGAACGGGGCGAAGCATAAAGCTTCAACTCACTTATGGGAAAATTGCGTTCGGCTAAGAGATCTAAAAACTCTTGACCGACTGCACCTGTGGCACCAACAATTGCTACACGCACGGTAATACTCCTAAAAAACATAGTACTTATTTATAATCACAAAAACTGAGTCATTATAAATAGTTCGGTTACTATAGCACCAATTATTATGTGATAACAGATACTTGTGCTTCATTTAAGAACAAGTACTCCAACTAGTGTTCTTCATAAATTGGCATTATTTTAAGTCTAACCACGAATAGGTACAAAGCATTTGAATTTATTGAAAACAGTAACGCTCAAACTGCTACTTGTTAAAGGACTAGCTTTACAACTGATTACAAATATCTTTTATGGATTAGGTGCTTAGGATTGAAGATTGCTCCTATATTTATCTAAAGCTTGAAGTCTTAATTATTTATCTAAGGTGTTAGGAGTAATCTAAAGAAAGGTATTTTTAGCTAAGATTTTCGTATGAGTTTCTCCGCTAACATAGGCGCAAATGTTGTTTAGCTATGTATACGATTTTACAAACATTCAATGAGATTTTTGGACCAAAATAATTTAAGTTTTTCGACCTTAAAAGAAAGGTGAAGGAAAACATACTGTTTTAAATCTATATCGTGAATGCCAAGATGCATAATGAAGACGTAATATTTAGCAGCGGGAGAATTACTGTGCCATTATCCAAAAGTTTTCGAGACACTATTAAGAAATTATCTGATTCAGGAAATCTTGATTCAGACACTAGTGCTGAACTCAAAAAGTACCTTGGTGGTATAGAGAAGCTCGAGCGCGAAAGTTATATGCGCCAACGTCGTATACATGCACTGAACATCGTAAATTTATTAACACCCATGCTTACACGTGTCAAAGAGCAAGACGATGTAAACGGCATGCTGAGACGAATTTTGCAAGCAGCCATTAAGCTTAGTCGTGCAACACGTGGATTTGTTGTGCTTGTAGACTCAGAAAGTGAAGATGGTTTTACCATTCCTGCTGCCGTTGGTATCGAACTTGGTGCTGAAAACCTTAAAGATACAAATAGTGGCACAAGTGAAGTTAGTGAAGAAGCAAAACTGTCTCGCTCGCTCATTAAGCAAATTTTAGAACGTGGTGAAGGTATCATCACGACCAATATCCAACAAGATGAACGCTTTCAACCTGGTGCTAGCTTACTTGCGACAAACATTCGTAGTGTTATGGCCACACCAATTAAGCTTGAAAAAAAGTTGATTGGTGCAATCTATGTTGATAGTGAGCTGTCAAACATGCTATTTACTGAAAGTGACTTGGAAATTTTCAGTGCTTTCGCTAATCACGCTGCAGTAACCCTTAATTTAGCTACCTCTCTAAAAGCAAAACGAGATTTACACATACAATCAATTCTTGCACTTGTCCACGCCGTAGAAGCAGCAGATGCCTATACTGCAGGTCACTCTAGAAATGTTGGCTACTATGCCAAAGGTATCGCTGAAGCGATGGGCATGCCAGATAAAATTGTTGAACTTATGCTTATTGCAGGCTTCTTACATGATGTAGGCAAGATTGCACTGCCAGCATCTGTTGCTAAACCTGGTCCACTTACCGATGAAGAGTGGGAAAGAATGCGTCTACACCCAGTGTATGGCGAGCGCATCTTGCGTAATTCACCTGCACTTGAAAGTATCCTGCCTGCTGTGCGTTGGCACCATGAACGTTGGGATGGTAAAGGTTACCCTGATGGCTTAAAGGGTGAAGAAATCCATCCATTTGCTAGGATTATTGCTGTAGCTGATAGCTTTGATGCAATGACTACAGACAGACCTTACCGTAAGGCCTTTGAATTAGACCATGCACTGGCTGAAATTGAAAACAATATTGGTATTAAGTACGAAAAAACAGTTGCAGAAGCTTTTTTAAGTGCATTTGCAACAGGTAAATTACAACTCGTTAAACGTACTGATGCCGATGATGCATTGGTCGATTTACTCGAAGAAGCAGCTTCTTAAAGTGTTTCGAGAATAAAATATATTTACAAAACCAGTCTATACAAAGTCACCAAATTTAAAATGGTGACTCTTTTTTTGCAAAATTTTTCTAGTTTTAGCTTGAGTGATATGTATACAATGGCTTAAGTTTTTATTCTAAGTATATTGATTAAATCATAATGACTGACCAATCAACCAAAACACCTAATCCTGAAGCAAAGCAAAACGACAAACCAGTGAAGCGTATTGTTGTCAAAGTAGGTACTAGTAGCTTGACAGATGATAATGGCAGCATACAGCCACAAAAAATGTGGGCTTTAGCGAGAGGTGTACAAGTTTTACAAAACAAACTTAACTGCAAAGTGAGTGTTGTTTCCTCAGGGGCTGGCGCAGTTGGTCGAGAACGATTAGGTTTAGAACTTCCATTAACGATGCCTGAAAAGCAGGCTGCTGCTGCAGTAGGACAAGCGTTGCTCATGCTGGATTGGGCTCGAGCTTTCGCCCCACTCCCAGTAGCCCAACTTTTACTAACAGCTTCTGACATACAAGAGCGTGAACGCTATGTAAACGCTAAAAATGCACTTGAAGCAAGCCTTAAATTCAACACCATTCCAATCATCAACGAAAACGATAGCATCACAACCTCTGAAATAAAATTTGGAGATAACGACACGATTTCTGCGTGGGTGGCTTACCTTATGGACGCTGATGTGTTGATTATCCTTACGGATGTAGACGGTCTATATACGGCAGATCCTCGTAAACATAAAGATGCAGAGCGCATTAGGATTGTCGAAGATATTGCTGAAGTAGAACACCTTGCGGGGGATGCTGGCAGTAGTCGTGGCACAGGTGGCATGGTTACAAAAATGACTGCGGCAAAAATTGCGGCTGAGGCAGGTATAGATACAATTATCATGAGTGGGGGTGGAGAGGGGCTCGAGCTCCTCGCTGCCTCAAACTTAGATGCATCTGAATTAGGCACTCGAATTATTGCCAAAAGCCAACGTCCAGCCCGAAAAGCATGGATTGGTCAGTTAAGTAAAAAAGGCACGATTGTCATAGATACAGGTGCTTTCCAAGCTTTGCAACAAGGTCGCAGTCTACTTTCAAGCGGTATCCGAGAAGTCACAGGCAACTTTGTATTTGGTGATGCCATAGAGGTTTTACTCGATGGTGAAGTTGTAGCCCAAGGTATGTCTAATTACTCAAGCGATGCACTTACTCAAATCAAAGGTTTAAAGAGCAATAAAATCCGTGAAGTCCTTGGTTATAAAGACTATGACGAAGCAATCCACCGAGACAATCTTGTTTTAAAATAAGATGGGTAGATTTGACTTTTTAGCGACCTTTTTTGGTGAATTCCTAAGCTAGTTTTTTACTTAAAGTAGATTGCAAAAAGATATAGCAAAAGATGTAACTCAACCCCCTAAAAAATCATGTAAAGACCGAAAGAACACCGTCTGGAACGATGTTCTTGCACCTATAGCTATGTTTTCTAAAGTAGTTGTTTAGACCCTGTTAAGACCGCTTACTTAAACTACTAATACTTACGGAAGAAGGAACTGTAAGTACTTAGGTAGACCCTGTTACAAGCACTATCAGAAAAATCGGTAAAGGCAGCGTTATATTTTAATATAACACCCCTTCCTCAAAATATAACGCAAAAATAACGCCCCCTCAAATAAACTAGCTTTAGTTGGAGATAGAGGAGCAAAAGGAGAACAAAATGATTTATTTACTAATCGCAACACTATTTAACGTAGGAGCCTTTGCAGCAATGAAATTCACAGAAGGCTTTAGCAAACTTGGACCATCTATTTTAACGATTGCCCTGTACTTCATAGGTGTAGTGCTTTTTGCAGTCGCTGCCAAACAAGTAGATGTTTCAATGATTTATGTAGTTTCTTTCGGTTTAGGCACTATGCTTATTTCAATCATCGGCTGGACGTTTTTTGGAGAGAATTTGAATCCAAACAAAATTGTAGCGATGGGTTTGATTTTAGGTGGTGCGATTAGCTTAACTTCTATGGGGTAAGAATATGCTGTGTTTACATGATGTGGACAACGTCAAGTGATGAGGGCTGTGTCCAAAGTAAATACATAATTAAGGTACAGAGTTAAGAGAAAGACCGTTTGGTACTAGCCTGTAGAAACTAGTTTTCCAAACCAATGAGTAGAAAGAGCATTTTGATTTACATTTTGGCTTAGTAAGTACAGGTAAGAAATTAGATATTACCTAAGTACTTAAAAGAAAAAGGGAGAAAGCCATGATTCACCTAGTACTAGCAACAATATTTAATGTAACTGCTTATGCAACTATGAAGCAGTCTGAAGGATTTACAAAACTAACACCCGCAATTTTGACAATTGTGCTTTATACACTTGGCGTAGTCTTTTACGCACTGGCGACAAAAAACCTAGATGTATCTGTAATCTATGTAGTGTCTTACGGCCTAGGTACACTCATGCTAGTTACAATCGGCTACTTTTTCTTAGGTGAGAGTATGAGCCTAACAAAAGTTATTGCTATGATTTTATTGATTGGTAGCGCTATAACCTTGACGACTGCGGCCTAAACAATAATTGATAGAGACGGGATACTATTAGAACTTTGCAGGACGTTGTAAATAATTTTGATAGTCTTGCTTCTGAATTATTTTTATATCTAACCAAGCAGCTACTTCTTGCACAACATCTTCGTGTTGACCTTTGGCTAAAATAAAGTGGTGCTCTATGCCTTCGACCATAATGGTATTGACCATATCACCAAGGCTTATAGATTCACCAGCCATCTTAAATTTGCTTACCCAACCCCTACTACCATCAAACCCTTTGTGCGGACTATCTATAATGGCTGCATCTGCAACAAACATTTGCTTGCCGTCATCAGCTAGGCGGAAAATAGTTGTGTCTTGACTTGCAAATTGTAAGTCGGCAACTGCGCCCATTGGCGGATCATCGGATTTACGACCGAGTGTAGTGTGGTTGGTCCAACGAACACCTTTGTGATCTGCAAAATTTAAAGGGCTGCCACCACAGTGCCACATCAAAACAGCATCTCGTTCTTCATCCAAGTCATTCATATCTAAAAGCATAGATTTATCTTGACTAATCGCGTTCATCATTAGCATGGAGATTGCACCAAGTACATCGCCTTCGCTAGATACTGGAATGCCATCATTTTCGTCTAACCATGAAAATGCCATACCTGGATGAATGTTTAATTCACTTTGGAAGTCAGGCCAATCGCTAACGGCAAGTGCATCGTAGTTGTGTTCTTTGGCTAGGTCTAACATGCCTAAGTAAATGAGTGCGCTGACTTTTAAATCTCGGTCAGATATTTCTACTTTGCCAGCTTTTGACATAGCTTCGATTGCATTGGCGATATCGCCAGAATCCGCAGATTGAGCCCTTGAAAATAACTCACTCATTTCATGCGATTGCACTTCTACCCCCCAACGGGAAAGAAGCTCACGTTCATCAAAAGTGATATTATAAAAGGTCGGTGCAAGGCCACCCACAAGACCAATTTTTGCCTTCTCTAAACGCTTAATTGCACGTAAAGCACCTACGGTTACTTCTAAGCGAGGTTTAAACCATTCATGCTTAGTTGAACCATAAAACCATTTAAAAGGAATATTTTGCTTTTTAAGATAACGAGTTAATACCCCTGCTTGGAGATTCATCGAAACAAAGTTGTTTAGGGGAATCGGACCATCTTTAACAGGCTCTTCAGTAGCCCAAATGCCAAGTCGGAAGGTACGGTTGATAAATTCTAAAACCAAATCACCCATAGCAAAACTGGCATGTTGCAGCAGTACAAAATCAACTTCAGCATCTTCTAAACTATCTGCTACGCATTTAGCATTTGCCCTAGTAGCAATAGGAGAATCAATGACAATTAACTCAACATCTAATTCCTCTGTTAGTGATTTCAGCCCTGAAATACTATCAGAAAAAACATTGTACTCTTCTGCTAAATAACTCGGTAAATGAGCGCCTACATAGGCAATCTTTATCATCAACAACTCCCAATTTCCTATGTTATACCATGCTGCGTCCCAGATACCATTAACTATTCTTTAGACATGATAGCTACTAAAAGCTGTGCTGTACGCATTTTTAGGATAG
>CALHRJ010000251.1 GCA_938038395.1 uncultured Deinococcales bacterium
ACAGAACGGCTATAACCTGTGCTAACTGGGTCGATGAAAACTAGGTCACTATCATCTAATATAGAAAACTCATTGTTCACAAGTTCATAAGGTGGTTTAACTGCAAAACCTTCGTCATCTAATTTGACTCGCTTTGGTCCAAGCAGTCCAAGATGCATCCAAACAGAGGCAGAACCTGGTCCACCGTTGAAGGAAAATGTGAGGGGACGCTTGCTCAAATCTTTAACATCATCTCTAGTGTAAGCAATGAAAAAGACACTAGCTTTGGCTTTGTGACCGTCAGACTTACCGTCTGTTTCAGATTCTTCTCTCAGCACCAAAGTACCTGTTGTAGCAGTGTAGCTAATACTTTTTGTGCCAATTTTGAACTTGTGTTTGGTTGAGACTAGATTATCAACTGCAACAGCTTTTGCTGGAACAGCAGTTTGATTTTCACTTGAGGGGTTTTTTTCATTTGAGCTGGACATATAAGTCCACTATATCCCGAAAGGGCATATGAGAGCTAACTCATATTGATTTGGATAAATCTTACTTGTGCTCTAAACCAATGCGTTCGCTGATGCGTTTTAAAGGTTCTGGGAAGTACCAGTTCCAACGACCTGCAAGCACCATAAATGCTGGAACAAGCATGAGTCTTACCAAGGTTGCATCCAAAAAGACCGCAACTGCTAAGCCAAGGCTGAGCATTTTAATAAAGAGAATACTGCTAAATATAAATACAGAAAAGACGATGACCATGATGATTGCTGCGTTGCTAATGACACTTCCTGTACGACTTAAAGCGTAAACGACAGCCTCTCGGTCAGTCATGCCTTTGTTATGGGCTTCAAATATTCTGGCTACCAAAAAGACTTCATAATCCATACTGATGCCAAAGACCACTGCAAAAACAAAGAGGGGGATACTGCTTTCAATTGCGCCTAAACCTTCAGTTAAACCAAATAGGTTGATGCCCCAACCCCATTGGAATATAGCAGTCATAATACCGAGGCTGGCAGTCACGGTGAAGGTATTAAGCACGATGCTTTTGAGTGGAATGAGGAGTGAGCGAAATACTAGACCAAGCATGATGAAGGTGGCTAGGTAAACAAAGAAAACAACCCAATGGAAATTTTTGTAGATGCCAGCGGTCCAGTCTTGTTCGCTGATAATTTTGCCGCCTACATAAACAGTTAGGTCTAGCTCATTTGCAGCTGTTTTTAGGGTGTTGACGAAGGCTTTTTTCTCTTTGTCGGTCAGTGTGGTTGAGGGGAAGAGCTCGAGCTTCACAAAGCGCCCCTGCTCATCCTTACTTATGTTTGAGCGCACCAAGGCAGCCATAGGACTTTGTAAGGCGACATCTTGCCTAGCATAGTACTGTTGCACAAGCAAGCTAGGTAAGCTTGGAATTCGTGTTGGTGAAACAATATATTGGATTTCAGGCAAAGCTTCTAATTGTCTTGTGATTTTTGAAACTGTATTTACAGATTTTGGATGAAAGAAGCCACGCTCCCCAAAATCAATCAAAGCCGTATAGTCACTAAGTAAACTGTCAAGTTCAGAAGCTTCAAGTAAGTCAATAGCTTTTCCTGAATCAGTCGTAGTACTAATGCCTTGATTCCCTAAAACCGAAAGTTTAATGGTTGCAATCGGCAAGCTTAGAATAATCAAAATTGCTAGACCCAGACCAGCCCAAAACCAAGGCGCTTTCAGAACACGCTTCGACCAATTTTGCCAAAAGAGAAAACTACGTTTACCAATTTCTCCTTTTCTTAATCTGATGCCATTAACATTGTGCCCAAGTAAACTAAAGAGTGCTGGTAGTAGCGTTCTAGAAATGAGTACACTGCAAATCAAAACTACGACAGCAGCAATTCCTAAAGAGCGGATAAATACCGAAGGAGAAAGTACTAAAGAAACAAGCGCAATCATCACAGTTAAGCCACTAGAAACAACTGCCTGTCCTGCTGTTTCGCTAGTTGTGCGAACAGCCTCAGCAACAGAATTACTTTGTTTAAGTTCTTCACGAAATCGGTTAACCATAAGCAAGGCATAGTCTATGCCTGTTGCTAAGCCAAGCATTGAAACGACAACTTGCGCATAAGTTGCCACAGACATGGTGTGACCAATGCCAAAAAGGATGCCAAAAGCTAGGATGATGGCACAAATTGCTACCAAAATGGGTAGGAGTGTGGCAACAACTGCGCCAAAGGCAATGGCCAAAACAATTAGGCTTAAAGGAATACCAATGCGCTCAGCCCGACGTGCATCTTTTTCACCAAGATGTATTATTTCTTCTTCTAAAGCTTGACCACCTGTTAGTAAATAAGTTTCATCGGTTTGAGACTTAATATAAGTTTTGATTATAGGTATAGAATTACGTGCATCTAAAATTGAGCTTGCCGATAAATTTATGATGCTGATTTCTAAACCTTCTGTGGTGGTAAGTGGACGACCATCAGTGTCTAGAAGTGCTTGAATGCTCGTAATTTCGGGTAGTTCTGTGAGTGCATCTATAAAACTAGGCGCTTCTAGTTGAGTTACAGATCTATCTGCTTCTTCACTTACGCTAGCAACATCTTCAGAGGGTCTTTTTGGCTGGACCCTAGGTGGCGTTGCACTTTCTTCACCAATCAAGATAACTTGAAAAACGTCACTCAGAACAAAATGCTCTTTTAATAAAGCACTGACTTCTTGTGAGGCGCTACCGGGTAATAAATCAATTTCTGAGCTAAGAACTTGATTACTGCGTAACGCAAAAGGAATTGCTGCAACAATCACAACAAGCCAAAATATGACACAGAGTTTTGGGTATTTAAGAATGGTGTTAAAAAGTCTGTCCACAGTAATTGGCTACTCAGTAGTATAGGTGCGATTGGTGATCGCATAGCTTGAAATAGTTTAAATCATTAAATATGGAGAAGACTCCAAGGCGTTTTAGTGAATGCAATGCTTAGCTAATTATCAAATAACTCCAAGTAGATGTTGTTTGTAATTAGCCATAGTGAGCCATAGTGCTTTATCCCCAAGGTTAAGTGAACATTTTTTAAAGCTTCACTTTCTGTTTAGAACTAGGACTTAAGATTAGACTACCAAGTAAATGCTTTGTCTTTCAATCCGTCTTGCAGCCTATATCGGAAGATAGATGTAGCTGTCCTAAAGTAAGTCCACATTAAGTCCATATTGTGCAAAGATGGATTGAAAATGAATTTCCTTTGCTCCTTTTTTGGACTTGTTTTTAAAAAAACTTCAAAGCTAATCAGATTAGGTGTTTGTTTTAGCTTGGTCCCATGACAATCCCATAACAATCAAATGTAGCATTCAGATTTCAATCGGCAAGGTAATGGATTACAACCTAACTTTAGTAGCTTGGTACAAAGGATTTTTTAATTAGTAGTACACTCTTTAATTGCATGGTGGTAAAAGGCTAAGGTTTGTTCCAAAACAACATCATTATTGTAGCTTTCTAAAGCCCTAGCTCGAGCTGCCCTACCAAGCGCCTCTCGTTGTTCGCTATCACTCAATAACTCGATTATGTGTTGGGCTAGCTCTTCATGGTCTGGAGGGGTATACAACCGGCCTGCTGCACCATCTGCCAACATATCTTTCATGCCTCCGTTGTTGCTGCCAATGACTGCTTTGCCATGAATCATCGCTTCAAGGCAGGTATAAGGGAAATTGTCAAAACGAGACGGTAAGACACACAGGTCAGCCATACGGATATGTTTTTGTACCTCAGCTTTTTGCAAATAACCAGTAAAGGTCATGTGTTTGTGGAATTGCTCCTTAACTAAACTTTTAAGGTATTCACGACCTGTGGGGAAACCTTCTACTGGGATATGGTCAGCACCTACAAAA
>CALHRJ010000252.1 GCA_938038395.1 uncultured Deinococcales bacterium
AGCAGTCCTATCTTCTCTGCTGTTGCCTCTTCTTGACTAAGTTCACCCATAGCACGACCTTCAAAGAGAACAATTATTCTGTCAGACAAGTTCAAGATTTCATTTAAATCCGCAGATACTAAGAGTACTGCTAAACCCTTATCTCGTGCCGCAATAATTTGCTTATGAATAAATTCAATCGCACCAATATCTACGCCACGGGTAGGCTGCGCCGCTATCAATATCGACGGACTGCGTTCAATCTCGCGAGCTACAATCAATTTCTGGGCATTGCCTCCAGAGTAGTTAGAAGACGGAACATCAATTGAGCGAGGTCGTACATCGTAGTCTTCCACTAGTCTTGTTGCATGGTCTTCTATCAGGCGCTCATTCAAAAAACCCAGTCTGTTGCTAAAAGGTGGTTTGTGATAATCGCCAAGGATGCTATTCATAGCAGTGCTGTAATCACCAACCATGCCACGTTCGTTACGATCTTCTGGTATGTGACTTACGCCAGCTTCACGGACTTCCCTAGCACTTGCGGTAGTCATATCCTGATCAGCAATCCAGATGCTGCCCTGCTGAATATCATGTAAACCAACGATACTTTCAATAAGTTCAGATTGACCATTACCATCAATCCCTGCAATTCCTAAAATTTCACCAGCACGGACCTGCAACGAGATGTCTTGCAGTACAGGCTTTTGCTTAATTGGATCTTCGATACGAATGTTACGGAGCTCGAGCTTTACTTCTTGTGGTTGCGCTGGTGTTTTATCAACACTCAAGATCACTTCACGCCCAACCATCATGTTCGCAAGTTGACGCTGATTGGTATTTGCTTGTTCAACCATGCCAATCATCTTGCCATCACGCATAACACTCATTCGGTCACAGATTTCCATGACTTCATCCAGCTTATGACTAATGAATATAACCGCATTACCCTGTGCTGCATAATCTTTAACAAAGCTAAATAGGTTCACAGTCTCTTGAGGTGTAAGCACCGCAGTAGGCTCATCCATAATCAAAATACGAGCATTGCGATAAAGCGTTTTTAGGATTTCGACTTGCTGTTGCAATCCTACAGGCAAATTTTCAATTTTATCATCTGGGTCAATATCAAAGCCAAATTGATCAATCAGTTCTTTAGTACGTTTACGAGCTTGGCGATAATTAATCGCAGCACCAGAGGTTGGTTCTGCACCCAAAACAATATTCTCAGTAACAGTCAGAGGTTCCACAAGCATAAAATGCTGGTACACCATGCCAATTCCTAAATCAATTGCTGCTCTAGAGGTTTTAAAATCAACTTGTTTCCCATCAATTTCAATAATGCCTTCATCAGATGATTGATGTCCGTAAAGAATTTTCATTAGGGTAGATTTTCCAGCACCGTTCTCCCCTATTAAGGCATGTACTTCACCCCACTGCACTTCAAAATCAACACTGTCATTAGCAACAACAAGTGGAAACCGTTTGGTTATATTTTGCATGTTTACTGCGAGCTTAGTCATATATGCGCTTATTTTATCACTTTTTGTATGCTGCTGTTTAACTTAAAGAGAATCAACTATCAAAACGTCAAAAGTCTGTCATGCTTAACAGACTTTTTAAGCCAACAATTCACAAAAAAGTTCGCCTCATAAAGAGGCGAACTCAAATCTTCAAACTTTCTTAACTAGAAGATTTATTTACAATTTTAAAGATTTACAATGTTTTGTAGTTACCATTGTGGTCGTAGCCATATATGTTGTAACCAGTTGCGTCAAAACCTTCACGGTTGTAGCCGTATGCATCAAAACCGTAGTCATCATAACCATCACGGTCATAGCCATACACGTTGTAACCAGCTTCACTATAGCCTTCACGGTCATAACCATAAACATCATAACCAGCTAAGCTGTAACCTTCGCGATCGTAACCGTAGTGGTCGTAGCCAGCACAGTCATAACCTTCGTCATCAAAGCCGTTTTCGTTGTATAAAGCACCATTACACTCAAAAGTTGAAACTACTGTAGTAACATCAACTAAACCAGCCATCATGCTACCATCACGGTAATAACCGTAGACGTCTAAACCATTTGCATCATAACCATCACGGTCATAACCATATGGATCATAACCATATAAGCTGTAACCTTCACGGTCGTAACCGTATACGTCGTAACCAGCACAATCATAACCTTCGTCATCATAACCATATGCATCGTAATTATCGAATGTGCAATCTGGGTGATTCACTGCAGCTGTAATTTGTGCGTCAATAGTATCAGAAACTTCAACAACAGAAATAGATGCCACTGCTATTGGAGTAACTGCAATTGGTGTAACTGCTACAGGAGTAACTGCTTTAGGAGCAACTTCTACAACTGGGAAAAATGCCTCGATTGGATCAACAACAATAGCAGGCGCAACTTGACCATAAGTTAGACCATTACGATCATACCCTTGAGCGTTGTAACCGTTTGCATCAAAACCAAATAAATCATAACCAAAACGGTCATAACCATAAAGGCTGTAACCAGCACGATCGTAGCCCTCTACATCAAAACCATTACAATCAAAACCAGATGCATCATAACCATTAACACCAAATCCACCGTCGATTGTACAGTTTGATGTTACTTGTACTGTCAATGGTGCGGTTTCTACAGCTGCAACGACTGTTGCTAATGCAGTTTCAACAACTACAGGTGCTGCTGCTGGTGTAACAACAGATTGACCATAACTTAAACCATTGCGATCAAAACCTTGTGCGTTATAACCATTTGCATCATAACCAAATAGATCGTAACCATTACGATCGTAACCATAGAGGCTGTAACCAGCACGATCATAACCTTGCATATCAAAACCGTTACAATCGAAACCTGCGGTATCATAACCATTAACACCAAATCCACCATCAACGGTGCAATTTGAGTTTGTGCTAACTGTGACAACACTGTTTGCTTGATAGCTATAACCATCATTATTAGCGCCTGATTGTGCAAAAACTGCACCTAAACAAAAAACTGCTGTAAGTCCTATAACTTTATTTATCATGATTAACATGACCTCCCTAAATTTTCTCCAAGTACTTGAACGTCTCCCAACGTTCTAAATACTTATGAGATGCCCCGTATGGATCATCATGATAAGTAGCTAAAAACTTTACCATGAAGCACCTCTACATCTACGATTATAAGGAGATTTCCTCATGCAAGCTGAAAAGAAAATTAAGGTGTCACAGAAAAAGCACAAATAGCTACTATTACGACTAGCATTACTTACAAGATACTAGACATTAGCTTAGGCTTTTGGACTCAAATTCGATGCTTTAGTTATCTTAGTATCTGCTTAAATTTAATGTTCAGCATCTAAAATTTACAACCTCGATAATATCAGGAATTGCCTATTCTTAAGGGCTAAAAAGAGAATTTTATTCAGTACGAAACCTTGCCATAGCACATTTATCCTATGAAAAAATAATGCGTAGCCTGCTGATTTTCAATCAAGCTAGAGCAGTCGATTTATTTTTTAAAAGCTATGGGAGACAAACAGAGATAGACACTAGACTGTGTTAGCAAAACGTTAGCATTACGTCGCTGAAGATATCAAGAAATTAGTGTCAGTTATATCAAAAAAGAGTTCAGAGACCAACGTCATGAACACGGTAATTATAAAGTCTGTAATAACAAAGCTAATCAGTATTTTAAGCAGCCTCTGCGGTACTATTAATGAGTAACCTCTACGGTTCTACCAGTAGATATTCAAAGAAACTAAAGTAGCTGGACTGAAAGTCCAGAGTTTTTACTATCACTACTATCCACTGTAACCAATCACCTTGTAAGTCCTTTAGAAGGGCTTACAATCAATGATACAGGCCAGGTTATATGGTTGGTATACGTGTAAAAAATCCATACACTAAAGTGAAGCACTTATAGAGCTATACAAGCACAATCGCATTAAAAAAAATATTGCTAGCAAAATATTTTTTATAAGCGATGCTAGTAAGTCTTCAAAAACAAGTGTAAAGAGCTACATCTCAAGATTTAATCTAAGTTGATAATGCTATGGTGATACCTACCAAAACGACAATGTCTGATAGCTCCACCAACTAAAATCCTCTTCAACCAATTCGATAAAATTTCCAAAACTAAAATCAAGAAAACAAAAAAAACCCATCTCAATTGAGATGGGTTTTCCGATTTAAGCCAACTGTTTTTAAACAG
>CALHRJ010000253.1 GCA_938038395.1 uncultured Deinococcales bacterium
GAACTTATCCTTTAGGAAGTAACGCTACTGAAACAAGAGATACATCACTTAATATTCTACAAAAGGCGATTAGCTTAGCAGCAAGAACTGGCATCAAAGTTGTACAGATTCCTGGCTATTTTAATTTTTACGAAGCTAGCACTGATGAATCGAAAACTCTCTTTCTTGAAGGACTTCAACAAGGTGCAGTTTGGGCTGCACAATCTGGCATTATGTTGGGTATAGAAAACATGGACGGTGAAGATGTTTTATCTTTAGGCACTGCACTTAAGTTAGTAAAACAGGTCAACTCACCGTGGTTAAAGCTTTATCCAGACATTGGAAATTTAGCAGCAAATGATTTGAATGTTGTTGCTGAGTTAGCACTTGCTAAGGACACTATTATTGGTGTTCACCTAAAAGATAGCAGACTTAATGAATACCGTCGTGTACCTTATGGCGAAGGCATTGTGGATTTTGTTGAAGCATTCAAAATACTAAAAAAGAATACTTATTCTGGTCCCTACTTACTTGAAATGTGGAATGATGATGCACCAAATGCTGTACAGATTGTTTCTGATGCAAGGTTATGGATGCAATCAAAAATGCAAGAAGCAGGTCTTTTCTAATGCCTCGTTTTGACGTCACAACTATTGGTGAAGGAAACTTACGCCTTAGCGCACCTGTTGGTGAAATGCTAGCACAAGCAAAAAGTTTGAACCTTGCTATTGCTGGTGCCGAAGGTAATGTTGCTGGCGCACTGTCTCAACTTGGTTGGAAGAGTGCTTGGCTTAGCAAGCTACCTAAAACTGCTTTGAGTAAACGCGTATTAAATGAATATCACCTTGCAGGTATCGATACCTCGTCTATTGTTTATACCGAAGACCAACGTTTGGCAACCCTTTTTGTAGATTATGCACTTCCACCTAGAAGTACCAACGTCATTTTTGACCGCAAAAATAGTGCTTTTAGCACGATGACGATTGAAGACGTTGATTGGAATTACTTGTTAGATACTAACCTTATTCACCTCACAGGAATAACTGCTGCTTTATCTGACTCACTGCGTGAAGTCTTAACCTTAAGCGTTCAAAAAGCAAAACAAGCTGGCGTTAAGATTAGTATTGATATCAATTACAGAGAAAAGCTTTGGACAGCTCAAGAAGCAAATCAGTTCTTTATGCCATTAGTTCAAGATGCTGATTTACTTTTTTGTAGCCAAGCAGATGCGGAAAAAGTATTTGGTTGTTCTGGTACACATAAAGATAAACTTTTAGGTCTTAGTAAACTAAGTAATTCAAAAAACATAGTTATGTCTCAGGGTCAAGAAGGTGTTCTGGCTTGGAGAGAAAATACAGTCTTAAGTAATGAGGCTGCAACGGTAGAAATACTTGACCGCATCGGTGCTGGTGATGCACTTGCTGCGGGGGTTATTCATGGCTATTTGCAAGATAATTTTGTAAAGGGATTGAGGTATGGCTGTTTGATGGCAGCTTTGGCAATGAGTCAATTTGGGGAGATGGTGATGGTGGACAAGGATGAGCTCGAGCGCCTTCTGACCTCAGACCTAAGAGATATTGTTCGCTAAACACACCAAGGCTGTTGGCTAATGTAGTAAACTATAGCCAATATATAAAATTTGATAGTTAAGTTAGCTCATTCAAAAGAACACTACCACTTGAGAGGAGGTGGGATGGCTTAGGACTAATCTATAAAACTAAAGACAAACTGGTTGTAGACAATGTATGGGCAGCAAATAACTCGATTTATTTGGAAAGGAATAAAATGAAGAACGTAACAAAGCTTTTCTTGGCACTAATTCTTGTACTCAGTGGTTTTGCAATGGCACAACTACCACACGGATTAAAAGATGGTAAACCTTATGACGGTACTGAACTCACCTTTTTAATTTGTTGTCCTGGCGCTAAGCAGTTTGTAGCTTGGCGAGAGAGTGTCGAAGAATTTAAGGACCTTACAGGCATTGATGTTTACTTTACAGATGATCCCCTAGGTGGTCTACGCGAAAAAATCGTTACTGAAAGCCTTGGTAATCCTGGTAGTTGGGATACAACTATTTACTTCGAAACTTGGGGACCCTCACTTGCAAATTTCTTAGAACCTATTAGTAGCTTCTCTAGCGATTGGGAACCAGACTTAACTGATTATCCAAATGCAACTATTGGTATGGCAACGCTAGGCGATGACCTTTACGGCATTCCAGCTCGCTCACACGTAATGATGCTCTACTATCGTCAAGATGTTCTTGATGACTTAGGCTTAAGTGTGCCAACTACATGGGATGAAGTAACAACAGCAGCAAAAGCTATTACAGAAGCAGATAATGATATGTATGGCATCACTATGAACTGGGCAAAACAAGGTGGTGGCATCAGCCTGATTCCTTGGACCAATGTTCTTAAAGGTTACGGTGCTACTCAGTTTGACGCTGACTACAAACCAACCATGAATAGTCCTGAAGCAATTGCAGCAACTGAAATGTATGCCAACTTGTTAAACTACGCCCCGCCTGGTGCAGTAACTTACAACGAAGGTGACGCACGTACTTCATATGGTAGTGGCGAAGCTGCAATGGTACTTGCTTGGTCATGGGCTTACGAAGTATTCCAAAACCCTGAGGCCTCAGAACAAGTTGTTATAGACAACACAGGTTTTACACCTGTCATTCCTGGTGAAACAGGTCCAACAGGTCCAGTTGCAATGACATGGCCAATGGCTATTTCTGCTAGTTCAGAAAACAAAGAAGCTGCGCTTGAATGGGTTAAGTGGATGACAAATCCAGAACTCGACCTTAAAGCTGTCGGCTCTGGTCAAACAGTCGTTGCAAACCGTCTATCATCACTTTATAGCGATGGTGCAGCAGGCTCTTGGGGTGACTTTAGTAAGGCAATGGGTGATGCATATTCTTCAGCAACACCATTACCTGTATATCTAGAATTCCCTGAAGGTAGTGACATTCTTGAAGCTGCACTGACAGAAATTGCTGGCGGTGCAAATGTTGCAGACATCCTTAATGACGCTGCTGATGACATTGACAAAGTAATGAAGCGTTCAGGTCGTTACTAAATAAATCTAGATTAAGGGTGGGCTATGCCCACCACTATCTATTCCCAATCAAAATATTTACCCATATAGCAAATTGATATTTCAATCCAAACATAAAATACCAATTTGCTATACAACTCCATCTTTTGTAGTGGAAATCAAATACAATTGGTTTCGCAAAATTCTATCAATAATATTTCTAATTGTAAGATGTACAAAACGATACGTAGAACGCATCCTACGAATATATGAAATCAATTTAAATTGTAGGATACAACTTACAACGTGTAAAAGACAGAACAAAAATACACTTATTTTGTTCAAACTCTATTAGGGAAATACATTAAATAATGCGGAACTCCAACTTTAAATATGTACTGTTATTACCAACCATGCTCATCTTGGTTGTAACAACTATCTTACCCATATTCCAAGTCGCCAACTTGAGTTTTCAGCGTTGGCAAATCACACGTTCTTTGACACCGCAAGGTTATATCGGTTTCGATAACTATATACGCGCGTTTCAAGATGCTGACTTCCTCAATTCCCTATGGGTAACATTTGCATACACAAGTATGACGGCTTTCTTCTCGATTATTGTAGGTGTGTTTATTGCGGTCACGTTGCAGCGCTCGAGCTTTTGGGCAAACATCGTTAAAGCCCTCCTTATTTTCCCATTTGCTATAAGCCTTACACTCAGAGGCTATTCTTATAGATTCATGCTGCTAGATGGTCAAGGCATCATCGACACAATCTTAGATTTCTTCTTCCCATTTATGTCCGACGTAATTTGGCTCGCCAATCCTTTTTGGGCACTTTTCTGGATGTCTGCAGCACTCTTCTGGGCGTGGGGTCCTTTAGGTGGACTTATGATACTGGGGGCGCTAAATAATATTGACCGAAGCATTTTCGAAGCAGCAAAAGTTGACGGTGCCACAAACTGGCGCACCTTCACAAACATAACACTGCCCTTATTGCGCCCCATGATTATGGTAGTTGCTCTACTCATAACATTATTTTCAAGCCGTATGTTTGACCTTGTTCTCACCATGACTGGTGGCGGTCCTGGACGAGCGACAGAGACACTAAACTATTTTATTTACCGTGTTGGTTTTAAAATTTTTGATATGGGCTATGCTTCTGCACTAGCCATGATTCTGACAATCATCCTTATTTTTCTTTCCTATCTCTATTCAAGAATGCTGTTGGATTAAATGATGACGAATCCTAGCACACTAAACAAAACCAGAAAAAGCATTGCAAACCTATGGTCTGCAGTCGTACACAATGTATCTCTCATCATCATTGTTCTGTTTGTTATGTTTCCAATATTTTGGATAGCCATTTCAGCATTTAAACTTCCTGTTGATGTCAAAAAGCCATCCATTATTTTTCAACCTACTTTACAAAACTTCCAAATTCTATTTAGAGATTTTGACTTTGCGAATCTACTCTGGAACAGCTTAATCATTTGTGTTTTTGTTGTGCTGATAACCTTACCTTTAGCAGCAATGGGCGCTTACGCACTCTCTCGCTACAAAATACCTTTCAAAAAAGGCTTGTTAGTAGGTATTTTGGCTTCACAATTTTTCCCGCCTGTAGTTCTCGTACTTCCTTACTTTGCACTATTCAGACGCTTTGACCTTATTGATACGATTGCTGCACTTGTGATTATCAATCTAACGAGAACCATTCCCTTCTCTATCTGGTTACTCAAAGGATTCATGGATACTCTCCCTGCTGAAGTTGAAGAAAGTGCGCTAGTAGATGGTTGTACAGAGTTTGGTATTTTGCGGCATATTGTTTTACCTCTATCCATACCGGGCATGATTACTACCGGCATATTTTCTTTCATACTTGCATGGAATGAATTCCTCTACGCGCTCTTGTTGACTGGACGACATTCTCGAACAGCCATTGTCGGTCTTGTAAATGTTGTCGGTGAACGAGATGTGCCATGGGAGCAAATGTCAGCTGCAGGCATCCTTGTGATGATTCCAATGCTGATTATGGCATTTGCTATTCGAAAATATTTTGTTGAGGGTTTGACCATGGGAGCGGTAAAATAGATTTTTGACAAAATATTAAATTGGAAGAAGTGTTGATTAAAAAAGAGATTTGAAAAATTGAAATAGTACGAAAGCTTCATTGATGATACTAAGCTGAGATTCCGTTTGCTGACTCTAAGTGATAGAAAATAGGAGAAACTAGATGCGCAAAGGTATGTTTTTGAAGCACTAAATATACGTCACAGACAGCAAAAAGATAAACATAGACAACAATGTATGAAAAGAAGAAGGCAGCTACACACAATCGATTGACCTAGGGTTCAAGTTCTGGAGAGCCATCTAGGACAGTGTTTAAACTGACGTTTTAAACTGCTCATACGTAAGTTGAGTAAATTAAGCTTCCTCACATTTCACCTGCATATGTTCAGTTCCCCAATCTCGCATAGCAAACATAATAGGCATTAAAGAACGGCCATACTCTGTGAGTGAATATTCAACCCGTGGAGGTACCTCAGCATAGACTTTTCGCATGACGACTTTATCGCTTTCTAACTCACGTAATTGATTAGTCAACATCCGTTCAGTGATACCTTCAATCTTTTTTCGAAGTTCTCCAAAACGCAAGATGTCATTCTCTATAAGTTTAAAGATAATGACAGGTTTCCACCGTCCACCAATTACAGATAATGTTGCTTCGACTGAACAACTATAAATGTGTTTTTGTTTTATTTTTCGAATATTTGTTTGACCCATAATCAGCTATATTCTCCATTACTTACTTTTTAGTTAGTATCTATGATATTTGTGCGTACTTGTTTTCCTAGTGGTTACTATCTTAGCATCATTACAGAAGTTGACGATGGGTGTTGTTAACAATGTATGCACGATTGATACACGATTGATACACGCTGCTGTTTCAATTTCTAGTTTAGTGCTATTTCATAAGTAGATAAAGAATGGGAGTCGATTATGTCAAAATTAACTATTAATGCACATATCTTTGCTAAGGAAGATCAAGTAGAACTTGTTAAAGCAGAGCTTGAGAAGCTAATAGAAATCACACTCGCTGAAGAAGGATGCATTCAATACGATTTGCACCGCAACAACGATAACCCTGTACACTTTATGTTCTACGAAAACTGGGAATCTCGTGAGCTTTGGCAAAAACACATGAACAATCAACATCTTAAAGATTATATGGAAGCTACTGATGGCGCAGTTGAAGAATTTACCCTCTACGAGATGACAGCAATTTCATAAAGAAGTTTTAAACAACTAGGTAGTCACCGTCCCTATAGTAAATGCGGATAAAGGTATGCCGATAGATTTGCATTAAAAATGGAAAATTTTCAAACAATCAATAAAGGTTATAATGCTGTCTTTCAAGCAAATAGTTTGAGTGTTGGTTTAGTTGTTCCGATTGAAAGCTATCAAACTAGTCCAATACCTACAATGAGTAATCATCTTGATAAGGTTCAGTTAGCAGAAAAGCTTGGTTTTTCTGCAGTTTGGTTACGTGATGTACCTTTCAATGTGCCTTCTTTTGGTGATGCTGGTCAGACTTTTGATCCTTTTGTGTATTTGGGTTTATTGGCAGGTCAAACTAAAGATATTGCGCTTGGTGTAGCAAGTATTATTTTACCACTGCGACATCCGGCACATATTGCCAAAGCAGCAGCAACCGTAGATGTACTTTCAGGTGGAAGGCTTATTTTAGGTGTTGCATCTGGCGATAGGCCGCAAGAATATCCCGCGCTCGAGCAGGACTTTAACACTAGGGGTGAACGCTTTCGTGCTGCCTTTGACTACATAAGACAAATGGCTGACTATGCTCCTGAATTTACAAATCATTACGGTAGTCCATATGGTGGAATGGATATGCTACCAAAACCAGTCAATACTAAATTGCCTCTCATAGTTACAGGAAGTAGCCAGCAAAGTATTGAATGGATTGCTCAGAATAGTGATGGTTGGATGCTCTACCCCCGCCATACATTTCAACAAACACAAATTATTCGTGATTGGAAAGAAGAACTTGAGAAGGTCGGGCGAACAGACCAACCCGTCATGCAACCACTGTATATTGACTTAACCCAAGACCCAGATAGTCCTCCAAAAGCCATACACTTGGGGATGCAACTTGGTGTCAATAGGCTCCTTGAGTATCTAAAAACACTTGAAGATATTGGCATTAATCATGTTGCGCTGAATCTCCGATTTAACAATGCGAATACTGAAGAAAGTCTATATCGTTTATCTGAAACCGTTTTAAAAGAATTCAATAGATAGAGGAAATATTATCTTATGCAAAAAACAATACTACTAACAGGTGCAACCGATGGAATAGGGTTTGAAACAGCCAAAATGCTTGTTTCACTTGGGCATAATGTTTTACTTCATGGTCGTAATCCTTCAAAGCTAGCACACGTTAATGAAACACTGAATTCATTAGAAACTTCAGGCACCACTGAAACCTATTTAGCTGATCTTTCTGATATTGCAGAAGTAGAAGCATTAGCACAAAACGTAACAGAGAAGCATACAAAACTAGATGTACTTATCAATAACGCTGGTATCTTGAAAACAGCCAATCCAATCACAAAAGATGGACTTGATGTTCGTTTTGTTGTGAATGCAATTGCACCGTTTGTACTAACAAAGCGTTTGCTGCCGTTAATGGATAAAACAGGACGTGTGGTTAATTTATCTTCTGCTGCTCAACGCCCGGTTGAGCCAAAAGCACTACTTGGTGAAATCACTTTAGATGATATGAATGCTTATGCTCAAAGTAAACTTGCCATCACAATGTGGTCTAGACAGCTAGCTAAAGAGGTTGGTCAGGATGGCCCGATGATTGTTGCTGTGAATCCTGGTTCCTTGCTAGCAAGCAAGATGGTAAAAGAAGGATTTGGTGTACAAGGTAGTGACCTTCGGATTGGTGCAGATATTTTAAAAAGAGCTGCGCTTGACGATGAATTTACCGCTGCCTCAGGAAAGTATTTCGACAACGACAGTCGTCAGTTTGCATCACCACATCCTGATGCACTTGACGCTGAGAAATCGCAAATGATCGTAGATCTTATTGAATCTGTGCTGGCGAAGCTTTGAGATTCTTTCAGAGTTAGCTAGACATTCTAGGCTAACTCTTTTTTGGTTTTTGAACTGAACACTATTTACGTGTGCCCTTCTTCAAAAAGTATTAAAAGTCAATATCTTGAATCTCAAAACGATTATTCACTGACAGTATTTCGCAATATTCCAACACCAGAAACTTCAACCTCAACCACATCACCAGAACGCAAAAAACGAGGTGGCGTTTGGCTTGCACCAGTACCTTCAGGAGAACCTGTAGCAATCAAATCTCCTGCACGTAAATCAATCGTGTGTGAGATATAAGCGATAATTTCATTTAATGAAAATATCATTTGGTCACTGGTCGTATTCTGTACTTCGACATCGTTCAGTCTAGTTTTAAGGGTCATTTTATCTGGGTTCGATATTTCATCAGCAGTAACCATATATGGACCACATGAGCCTGAATTAGCAAAATTTTTACCAGCGTGGACGCTATGTTTTTGCCATGCGCGTACAGAACCTTCATTCATAATGGTATAGCCAGCGATATAATCGTGGGCATCTTCTGGCTTAATATGTCTACCTTGTTTAGCAATGACAACTACTATTTCCCCTTCGTAGTCAAAGGTATTTGCAGCTTCACCTAAAGGAATTTCTAAGGCTTCATCGTGCCCAACCAAAGTCCCACTTACTCTGGTGAAAAGCACAACATTGCCGGGTAAAGGTGGGGCATCATCTAAAGGATAGCGTTTGTGATAGTTCATGCCTGCACAAAATATTCGTTCTGGATTGTGAACTGGAGGTACGAAAGAAACTTCGTCAAGGCTTAGTGTTTTAGTTTGTTGTTGAATATCTTTTGCAAGCTCAGTTAGCACATCTGCCTCAAGTACATGACGCACACTAGGATAGTTTGCTTTAAAAGCTTCACTAATCTCAATCAGCTTTTCTTCTTTTAAAACCCCATAACTTATATTGTTTGGATTACCCTTATGTTTAAAGCTAGCTATTTTCATACCTACCCCCTTTAAAAAGTATTTTCTATATTGTGAATGATAGCTGTCAAAGTTTCATTGTAAGGTGTTGCGATACCAAGTGATTGACCGAGTTCAGCAGCCATGCCATTTATAGCATCAATTTCAGATTTACGTTTTGCGTGATGGTCTAATAACATAGAAGGTCTAGCGTCTGGCATAGCGTTACCAAATTTAGTGACGTAGGCAACTGGATCTGCAAAGCTAAAGTTAATTTCTTTCTTTTGTCCGAGTCTGTAGACTTCCTCTGCACAACCAAGTGCTATTTTCCATTTTTGAGAATCAGCCATCAGTTCGCCTAGCGTGCAGTCAAAGGCTGTACAAGGTGCGCTAAAGGTAACATTGCAAATGTATTTTTCCCAGATGAGTTGTTGGATATCTTCGTAAGCTTGAGCTTCAAAACCTACAGTTTGCCATACAACTGTTATGTTGTTCAGTCTATCTGTAATGCCTCCCTGAAGTTCACCCAGTCGTATCAGGCTCATTGAGCTATGGTATACATGTCCAGGTGAGCGCATAGTTGCGCCAAAGCCTTGAGCAACACCAAGTAGGACATTATCAGTTGGCATATGCTCTGCGATGCGTTCGGCTGCACCTAAGCCATTTTGGATTGTGACCACTAGTGAGTTGTCATCCATCAAAGTAGCGATTTCCTTGGCAGCAGCAGCTACACCAGATGCTTTGGTTGCTATAATATATAAGTCACAAGCACCTGCTTCACTAGCCTTGGTAGTTGCATGAATCGTTTTAATTAATCGATCACCGCTTGCGCCTTCAACACGTAAGCCTTGGTCATTGATGGCATTTATATGGTCTTGCCATATGTCAACAGCCCAGACTTCGTGTTGAGTATTATCTGCGAAGAGTCCTGCGTAGATTGAACCCATTGCGCCTGTGCCGTAGACCATTATTTTCATGAGCGGTTTCCCCTTGAGTGCAGTCCTTTGGGCTCGAGCCTCAACTCAAACTTCCTACGCAACCTACTATCAATATCCCCAAAAAAATGACTAGGACTATAATTCTCCAACAACTCTTTAGTCCGTTCAATTGCTAACTCCCGCATAGTCTTCGCTCCAGCCTCTTCCCACTCTTGTACCGAATGTCTATTTGCAATGTTTGGGTAAAGAAAATCAGTTTTCATACGTTTATAAGTTTCAGGATGTCCTAAAAAGTGTCCTTCACCAGCAACAATTTCTTCAATCATAGTTTTAGCTAAAGTGCTTTCGTTAACATCTATAGGACTAAGGGACCGTAAAATACTACCAAGCATATCGTTATCTATAATATAACTTTCAAAAGCAACTGCCATAAGCCCAGCTTGCATACCACAAGCTTGGGTAATCATGTTTGAACCAGCTTGCGCTGCTAGAGTTACAGTTAAGCTTTTTTCGTAACCACTTTGAGCATCGGAAGTTTTGCTGTCTGTTGCACCTGCTATACAGCTATTGGGTAA
>CALHRJ010000254.1 GCA_938038395.1 uncultured Deinococcales bacterium
AGTGCTACTGAACAGTCTTTGCCTTCATAGATAATTGGACTGTAGGCACTACGAATAAGTGTTGCATTCATATCCATCGCTGTTGAAATAAAGGCGTTACGAATGATTTCAGTTGTTACTGGATTAGTTGCCATAGCTTAAGCCTCCACCTTGATAATCATGTGTCCGTTTTCTTCAATACTTACAGAATAGCCTGGTGGAACCACCGTTGTTGCGCTGTGTTCATCTATGACGAGTGGTCCTGAATAGACTTCTCCGACGGGCATATGGTCACGCTCGAGCACATCTGTTTCGATACCTTGACCATCAAAAATAATGTCACGCTTACCTTTTAAAGGATTCTGACCAACTTGTGCTTTAAAGCTATGAACATGTTTGTCAATTGCACCCACAGCACTCACACGCAAGTTTACAAATTCTAATGGTGCACCAGGTGTTGAGTGACCGTACTGGCTTTGATAAGCATTATGAAAGCTTTCAGCAATAACCTCTAAGTCAAGATTATCAAGTGGAATGGTCACAAAGTATTCTTGACCAATGTAGCGCATATCTGCGTAGCGCTCAAAAGACATATCTTGCGCGCCTACATTCTCTTCGACTAAAAGCGTCTTACCATCTGCAATGAGTTGGTTATAGACCTTTTCCAAATCAGTTGAAGCAATACCTGCCATAGGGTGATAAAAGTTTTCTGTTAAGTCACGGCGAATATCACTTTGCAACATACCCCATGCAGAAAAAGTGCCAGGACTCCAAGGTACAACCACTTCCTTGATATCTAGCTCACGTGCTAACCACACTGCGTGCATTGAGCCTGCACCGCCAAAAGCGACCAATGAAAACTCTCTAGGGTCGATACCCTGTTGTACCGTAATCGTTCTGATTGCATCCGCCATCTTGGCATTGATAACAGCTAGCATACCTTCTGCTAATTCAACAGCATTTAAATTTAAGTCTTTTGCAACAGCATCAATCACACTTTCTGTTGCTTCAAAATCAAGCTCTAACCAACCACCTAATTTTGAATCTCTGCCAATGCGTCCTAGATAAAGATTGGCATCTGTAACTGTTGGTCGTGTACCACCTCGACCATAACAAGCTGGACCAGGTACTGAACCAGCACTGTGTGGTCCCACCCGCAAGGCACCTGCTTCAATCCAAGCTAAGGAGCCACCACCAGCACCTATAGTATGGATTTCTACAAGCGGAAGAAGTAAAGGCAACCCTGCTTGCTCCGTCTCATTGCTGATGCTAGGTCGACCATCAATAATGAGACTCATGTCAAAGGAGGTACCACCCATGTCTACACAAATTAGGTTTGAGCGCTGAAGACTTTCAGATAAAGCAACACCACCAATTGTGCCACCAACAGGTCCAGAAAGAAGTGTGTGAATAGGTTGCTCAACAGCCGTCTCTGCTCTGATAACACCACCATTGGATTGCATGATGTGCACAGGGGCTGAAACCTTGTCTTCTTTGAGTTCTGAAGTAAGGCTGGTCAAGTAACGTTTAACAACAGGTGCAATGTAGCCGTTCATGACAGCTGTCGAGGCTCTTTCATATTCTCGCCACTCACGTGCCATTTCGTGTGACAGGGTAATAAAGACATCATCATCTAAGGCTTCTTGTAATACCTTGCGTACTCGAATCTCATGTTCGGGATTTTTGTAGGCATGAAGTAAACAAACAGCAATTGATTTGATGTCTTCAGCTTTGACCTTTTCAATAATCGCTTTCAAATCACCTTCTGCAAGCGGTGCATATTCGCTACCATCCCAGCGCAAACGTCCACCAACTTCATGAACATCTGCACGCGTCGTTAACCTCTCTGGTTTACGGTACTGTAATTCATAGATAACCTTTCGGTCTCCACGAGCAATCGTATAAGAGTCTTTCAGACCTTCAGTCATTATCAAAAGAACTCTTGAGCCTTTACGCTCCAAAAAAGCATTAAGCCCAACCGTTGTACCGTGAACAAAAAAGTCTATTTCACTACTGTCATCCAGAAACTCGCTCAGACCATTCATGACAGCCTTGGCTGGGTTCTCTGGTGTAGTCAAGACCTTACCCGTTGTTGTTTCATGGGTATCTTTGTTATAGATAACCATGTCGGTAAAGGTACCACCGATATCAGCAGAAATCCTATACTTGCCCATTACTCACCTCGCTTATCTGTTTTTACTAAAATGTCACTAATTAGAAATACTGGGTCTTTAATACGTTTAATATCGCCTTTGAGTTTGTTTTGAACCTCTTCAGCATAAAAGCTATTTTCAAAGATTTCTCTACTTTTAAATTCTGCAATGGTCATAAAACGATACGGGCTATCACTTTCTGGTGGCCAACTTGCATCAATCATAGAAAAATCTGTATAGGTGACGCCTTCCATGGCAGAATTGCTTTCTTGGTGTTCTCCTAAACGCCAGCCTAAGTAGTCCTCTTCGTTTGTTCCTTCAGGCAAATTATAAAGTACCGTAAGTCTTGTCATACTTCCCTCTTTAAACATTATTCTATAGTCTTAATATTGAACGCTTGGTTTTCGTTTCTCTAAAATATTTTAGGGTTTATTTTTAAGATGCATTCCTATGTCGTAAGGCATCGAGTGCTACTGCAAATAAAATAATCAGTCCTTGGAAAATATCTTGATAAAAGGTATCTACATTAATGAGATTGAAACCGTTGGATATGAGCCTAAGAAGTAAAACACCTAAGATGGTTCGCCAAATTGCACCTTCACCACCCATAATGCTGGTACCACCAATGACCACTGCAGCGATAGCAATAAGTTCTAAACCTTGACCAGAATCATTTTGTGCCTTTAAAAACTTACTGGCAGAAATAACACCTGCTAAACCTGCAGCAAAACCACTAATACCAAAGGTAATGGTTCTGATACGGTTAACATTGATGCCTGATAGTCTTGCTGCTTCTGGATTATCGCCAGCAGCAAACACATAGCGACCAAATCGTGTATATAGCAAAACTAAGGTAAGGATAAGACCAAAGCCAAGCCATATAATGACAGTATTTCTAACAGGACCAACTGTGCCCCTAGCTAGCGTTTGGAATGTTCTATCAGCCACACGAATTTGCTCTGCTTGTGTTAACAATAACGCAAGACCTCGAATAACAATGCCTGATGCTAGCGTAGCTACAAAAGTATTGATTCTAAAGGTTGTAACAAGTACACCGTTGAGAAGACCTATGAGTGTGCCAGCTACAATTCCTGCTACCCAACCAATATACGGTGCTGCTGCTGCGATACTTTCTATTTGACCTAAGTCTCGTGCGACTAAGGCAGCTATCACACCTGACATAGCAAATATTGCGCCCGTGGACAAGTCAAATCCACCAGCAATAATCACAACAGTAGCTGCAATAGCCAGTAAGCCAATCTGATGTGCTTGGTCTAAAATATTGAGTTGATTACGAAGTGTGAAAAACGAATCGGTTTGAAGTGCTAAGACTATAAATAAGATGCCT
>CALHRJ010000255.1 GCA_938038395.1 uncultured Deinococcales bacterium
GCGCCACAACCAAAGGTTGCTGAGATTCTTGATGCCATGCCATAACCAGCAGACGAACCAACGATTAAAACGCGCTTTGGACCTTCAATCGCACCTTGAGACTTGACATAATCGATTTGTTCTTGAACAGATACAGCACAGCCTGTTGGATGTGAGGTAGTACAGATAAAGCCACGAATTTTAGGTTCAATAACCATGATAATCTCACTTTCAATTTAAATAGTTATACTTGTTTTTTATTTTTCCCATCCCAACTATTGTAAGAGTAGAATCTGCCAGCTTTACGGTCTGCTAGATAATCTCTTAAGGGATCAATTAGTGGGGGAATTGGAATGAGTTCTTCGACTTCTTCAAGTGGAACAAATCTAGCTTCCACGATGAAGCCGTCAGGGTCACGTGGATTTAACAAGCCTGTGTAATCTGCATAAAATGCAAAAGACACAGCTCGGTCATTGCGCTGTCTATCTTCAACATGTACAGCGTATGCCAGATGTTTGATACTGGTTATTGTTAAACCAGTTTCTTCTTTAACTTCCCGAATCATGGCGTCGATGGTTGATTCGCCTTTTTCCACCATGCCACCAGGTAAGGTGTAGCGAACTGTGCCAAAGCCTTGCCAGTCGTTGCCTACTAACAGTACTCGACCTGCTCGGTCGAACAAGATTGCAGCAGCAACGACAAACTCACGCCGCGCCACCAGAAACCTCAACAGCACTTTCGTGTGCTTTTGCTGGCATATTACTTTGAAGTTCATCTAAGCGCTGAGATTGCTCTGCTTCTGCTAAGACTTGAGTCACTTCAGTTAAGTCGCCAACCATGATTTCTGATAGAGCATGGGTCGTAAACCCAACACGGTGATCAGTCACACGAGATTGTGGAAAATTGTAGGTACGAATTTTTTCGCTACGTTCTCCTGTACCAATTTGCACTAGACGGGTTTCTCTGGCTTCTTCTTGCGCTTTAGCTAGAGTTTGTTCTAAAAGCCTTGAACGGAGTACATTCAGGGCTTTTTCTTTGTTCTTTATCTGTGAGCGACCATCTTGGCACTGAACCACAATTTCATCTGCAGTACCACCCTTGTATACAATGCGAACAGCAGAATCTGTTGTGTTAACACCTTGACCACCTGGACCAGATGCTCTGAAAATATCGACCCTGTAGTCACTCGGTGAAATCTGAACATCGACTTCTTCCGCTTCAGGCATTACGGCTACTGTGATCGTACTTGTGTGGATGCGTCCTTGGGTTTCAGTTTGAGGGATGCGTTGCACACGGTGCACGCCTGACTCAAATTTGAACTTGCTGTAAGCACCACGACCAGTGATTTCAAAATTAACTTTTGAAAGACCGCCAACATCATTTTGGTGTGAATCTAGAAGTTCGGTCTTAAAACCAAGTTTTTCAGCATAACGCTGGTACATGTTGAGGACTTCAGCTGCAAAAAGAGCAGCTTCATCGCCACCAGCAGCAGAGCGTATTTCAACGATAACGTTTTTATCGTCATAAGGGTCTTTTGGCAATAAAAGTTTCTCTAAGCTTGCTTCTAAAGCGACTTTTTTAGGCGTTAAGTGTTCTAATTCTTCACGTCCCATTTCGGCAAGCTCAGGATCAAGTAGGGCTTCTTCTGAATCTGAAATACCGTCCAAAACACTTCGGTAAGATTTATAGACTTCGACAATTTTTCCAAGCTCAGCATAGCGCTGGGTGGCTGTTCGGTACCTTGTCTGGTCACTAATGAGTTCTGGGTCACCGAGTGATTGCTCGAGCGCCAGATATTCTTCTTGTAGACTTTCCAACTTATCGATCATTATGTTGCTAGTTTACCCTTTTTAACATGAATAAGAAAGTTGTAAATATTGGCTAAAACCTAAAAGAATAAGTGTTTTTGAGCGATTAAGTAGCTATTAAATCTAGATGTAAATATGAATGCAAATTTGAGCAAGGTTGCTATTGCTTAAAACTAGCTTAAAACTTTCTTAAAACTTGCCTCAAACTGAGCCAAAATTGGTACCCTCTAACATAAATATACTGATTTTTCCCAAATAGCTTAAATGTCAGGAGCTTGGTATTTGGGGCTTTGATAGCACAATCCTTCCTGGGTGAATGCTAAAGAACTTACTCCACAAGGTGATTGGTAGTTTGAGCCAATAATCTTCTAACAATTTGCTGTTAAACTTTAGTCTTGTAAGCTTTTATGAGATTTTGAGTTTTAGGCTCTAAAAGCAAACAGTAAAAGGCTTCCTGAAAGGGCATTCTGAAAAATGCCTTTGTTTATGTAGGTTCTGTGAGAATATGGATAGCGTTACCTGATAGGCTTATAAGGTAACAAGACTTTTTTAGGGTTTTGTCTTAGTTTCTAAATCGTTTGGGAAGAGTGAGTTTAAGCAAATAATTCTAACCTTAAGATATCAAAAAACTAAAACTGTAGTGGAGAATAGTGTTTGCAAGCTTTGGACTAAATGATGTTTTAGATATACTCTTGATGAGTGTACTAATTTACTACCTATATAAATTACTTATAGGTAGTAGGGCATGGAATGTTGTCCGTGGCATTGTATTTTTAGGTTTAGCTTGGTTTTTGGCTGCACAACTTTCTCTGCCAACGACGGGTTGGTTGTTTGAGAATGCAGCTGGGGCTGCGTTGTTAGGCATTGTGTTGGTATTTCAGCCAGAGCTTAGAGGGGCCTTAGAGCGTGTCGGACGCTTTGGTAGCAAACATAGCAATTCAGGAGATCCTGTACAAGAACTTGTAGCAGCAATCAGGGAACTTGCCAGTGAGAACCGAGGTGCACTTATAAGTATCCAACGCCGTGATCCCTTGGATGAATATGGAAAAATTGGTTCATCCCTAAACTCACCTGTAAGTGCTGCACTGCTGCAAACTATTTTTGGTTCAAAAGGACCGTTGCATGACGGTGGTGTAATTATTAAAGACGACATGATTAAATACGCAGGTGCAATATTTCCAACTAGCGATAGGCGAGATGGTGTACCGATTAATCAT
>CALHRJ010000256.1 GCA_938038395.1 uncultured Deinococcales bacterium
TGTAAGATCCTTACTGTTTGAAAATTGTTAATAAATATAATGTTTTTCAACTCGTTCAGAAACACTAGTTAGCACCTCATAGGAGATAGTACCCGATAGCTTTCCTAAATCATCGGCATCAGGCGCATGTCCACCAAGTAAAACTACAGCATCACCAACCTGAATTCCATCATCTCCAAGGTCAATCATAAACTGGTCCATGCACACACGCCCCCGAATAGGACGCAGTTTGCCAGCAGCCCAAACCTCACCTTTATTACTCAAAGCTCTTGGATAACCATCACCATAGCCATAGCGCACACTGGCAATAGTAGTATCTTTCTCGGCTGTCCATGTTGCACTATACGAAATGCTCTGACCTGCTGAAACACGTTTTACAAAGGTGACGTTTGCGTGCAGTTCGAGTATAGGTTCAAGACTTGGCTCAATTGTGTAGTTGCTGCCATGATAGCCATAGAGTGCTATGCCTGGCCGAACCATGTCAAAGTGGCTTTCTGAATTGGTGATAAGTGCAGCAGAGTTTGCTGCGTGTAGTATCTCAGCTTCTATGCCATTTTTTTTCAGCATAGCTATAGCTTCGTTGAAACGTTCTAGTTGCATTTGGGTGTAACTTGGGTCAGTGTCATCCGCACAGGCAAAGTGTGTGTAGTAGCCTTCAAACGTTGCAGTTTTACTTTTATCTATTTGCATGGCTGTTTTTAAAGATGCGCTGGCAGCTTCGCCAAGCCTGCCCATGCCAGTATCCACTTTTAAATGCAACCTTGCTTTGCTATTAAGCTGACGTGCAGCTTCTTCTGCTTGCTGGATGCTTGCTTCATCTAGAACTGTTAAGCAGATATCTGCTTCGATTAGTTCACTAAGCTTGTTTGGGCTACTAGGCGAGAGTACAAGAATGTTTGCCGTAATGCCAGCAGAGCGTAAGCTAAGTGCTTCTGTTGGAGTGGCAACTGCAAACCAATTGACACCTTCACTTTGCAGGGTTTGACTTATCTTTACCATGCCGTGACCGTAAGCATTTGCTTTTACAGCAGCCATGATACGAACAGAAGGCTGCACATGTTGTCGCAGCCTTCCTAGATTTCTTCTTAGTTTGTTTAGGTCAATGATGGCCTGAGCCATTTAGCTTTACTGACCTTCGCTCGCAGGCGGTGCTGGAGGTAATGGGGCAGATTCATCAATTGGTACGAAAAGTTCAAGAACTGCATCGCTAATTTCTGACTGAACAGCATAAGTTGCATTTTGACCTTCATCAAAACGCATCGTCATTATGTTCCAACCAGTGCGAAGTTGTAAAGTTACATCTTTAGCAATAATTTGAGCATCTTGATCTACGTAGATCATTACAAAAAAACCTTGTGGTTGGTCAACACTTGCAATGCCTAAAAAGAGAGGGTCATTGGTTGGGTCGTCGAATTGTTCGTTGCCATTGCCGTCAGTATATACGTTGGTAATCGCTCTTGCGAAGTTTACACCTTGTGGCGAAACAGAATATTCATTCAAAATGCCCGGAAAGACACTTACACCATTTAAAAATGGTTGAAGTAGACTGCTGCTAACTGGGCCAGCACTAATGTTAAAGGTGCCACCTAGTGGGGTGATTTTAGTTAATTCAACAAGACGACTTGCGCCTTCATCGATTAGGTGGATACCCATGCGAACATTTGAATTGAGTGCTTCGCTTGGTGTAATGACACCAACAATAGTTGCACTTTGTTGTGCGCTTGCTAGGCTTAAGGCAATTAAACAGCTGATAGATAAGATAAGACGTTTCATAATTTCTCCAAAATCATTTTCAATCTATATGTACATTATATATAGAAGAGCATATCCAAGTCATAGGTATTGCAGCCCAATAGCTAAAGAAGTCCAGTAGACACCCACCAGCAATGAAGACTATAAAATACAAACCCACACAGACTATAACCTGTTATCCACTAGGCTAATATGTGATTTTTATGTACTTTATGCCTTTTCTCTCATGAAGATGGCTGCGTCTGCAGATTGGTGGATGATATAAACTCATCTCGACCTATCTTTCATGATGCAGATGCACCCCATGCTGATTGACTTGTTTCCTTGTAACTACTATTGATGCATAAGGCGCTGGTGATTAATTTCGGAGGTGAACGGTCAAGCTTGTTGCATTGTTGGCTGGATAATAGCGTTCTTTGTCTCTGTCTCTTTTAACCAAACGTAGGTTGAGTTGAAGATGATTCCCTTGTGCTATGAAGGGTGCAAGCGTTGTTCCTGTTACTAGGCCTGCATCTAGACTTAAACCCTCAAGTACCATATATGGTTGGGCTCTTGAAATTAAACTTGGGTTTTCGCAAGGAAAGTCAAAAGGTGGATTACTTGGTGAATCAAGGGTGGTGCAAATTACTCTTCGATATTCTCGAATGATATAGGTGTTGTCATCTGCCCATGCATCTTCTATTTTGAGACGATCTTGTAATTCGCTTCGTGCATCAATTTTATAGGCTAGAAAAGTGTATGTGTCTATTTCGCCACCATTTCTGGATTCTGGGATGATGAGTCCAAAACAAGGCAAAGTGGGTGGCAATACATCCAAGCTACAGTTTTTACCGTTGAGCTTGATGGAAGGTATTATTTTGCTCGCTCGACGAATGTTGTTGCTTAAGTAGTTTGAAGCATCATTGAGTTCGCTGATGGTATCTGCATAGCGCAAGGTTGAAGAGCTAGTTCTTAAAAACTGTTGCGTGATGGAGAGGAGTGCGCCGATAACGATACTAAGAATAGCCGCGGCTACTAGCATTTCTAGTACAGTGAAGCCACGGATTTTTTGGTTTTTAGGTTGACAGGGTTTAGTTTTGTAGGGTTTAGTTTTGCAGGCTTTTGGTGCTTTTGCTTTGTTTACAGGTTTAGGCATAGTTTTGAGATATAAAGTGATTTTAGGGGGATTGGCCCAGCTCGAGCACAAAGTCATAAACATCTGCTTCGGCAAGGTGAGCGTAACAACTCAATGAAACTCTTAAACGATTTTCCTGACCATCAGGTTGTGTAACTGTATCGGCACAACTAAAGCTTTCGCTACTAGGGTTTATGGGCAAATATTCAAGCTGACCTGCTAAAAGTTCTGAGCTATAGGCACTAACACTTTCCATATATTGTTGAGCAGCTTGAACAATCAGCATACTATCTTGATTACTGCGACTCATTTTTAATATGTCGGGCAGTGTGCCAAGAAGCGCTGTCATCATAATTGAAATCATAGCTATAGCTATCAGTACTTCTGTTAGACTAAAGCCTTGTAAACTGTGCAAGTTTGTTGCGTGTTTAGGTTGGGTGTTGGGGCGTAGCTGCATGTTTTTGAACGACAGAGAAAAAAGAGAAAAAACTGTCAAAATGCGTCTTATGATTGTCTTTTTCCAAACCCGTAAATATTTCATGTGAATGACTATAAACGCATCCTTATTCATCTTGGATAATTACCTTTCCCGTTACCCCAACAACCCGAATAAAACGATAATAGCGCTCAGGCTTGTTTTTCCATGCCACTAAAAACGTTCGTTCTGATGCGCCTGTGGTGCCATAAGGCGGGTAAAAAGTTACTGATTTTGAACGTCCAGCTTTGGTTAATTCGATTCCTTTTGGTAGATATTTGGTAATGCCATTGAGAATGTATTGATTTGGATTATTCAGGTCTACGACCAAACCTCTTTCTTCGTTAAAGCGTTCGGAAGCAAAGCGTTCTTTTTCTATATCAGTAGCTACTTGCTGGGTTGCTTCACGAATGATTGATTGGATTCTAAAGTTTTGATAGTGTCCTATAGAGCCAGCAGATACCACGCCGATGATGGCAACGACGATGAGCAATTCCAGTAGACTAAAGCCTAGATTTTGACTGCGATACATTCTATTTGGAATCATTCTAAACGCCATGAGCCTGCGACTTGTTGAAAGTTTTGTTTACCGTCTTGATTTGCGAATTCATCTTGAAGATAGCCTTGCCAGTTATTTAGAGCGCTAGAATTATAGCGAATGCTAGCTTGACCACTTAAATGTGTATGGGGTGTTGTGGAAGGGAGATGGTTAGCTCGAGCCTCCTCGCTAATCACTGCACCATCAATTTGCCCTCCAGTTTGTGTAAACGAACCAAAGACATAAAGCAAACCAGAAAAGCCTTCGTCGCAAGTAGCAGTTATCGAAACATCTGCTGCCGCAATCACTAAGGCTGAACCACATAAGGGGTTACTTGAATTAAATACTAAGCTGTCTTCGGTATAATATAGACCATTTAGTTTTGTGGCAGAATAAAGCTCATTGGCCGTGTACAAGCCAAAACTCTTACCACTGCGTTGCTCATAAGCATTTAAAGGACCAAGAAGGTCGTCTTTAGATAGACCAAAACTTTGTTCAAATATCTTTGTCGGCAGCGTTGCATAATCTTCTGAACCACCTTCTAAGCTACTATTTACACCTTTATCTATTGCATTAGCAGAACGTGCACTTAATCGACCAAGTAAAATCGTGCTGCCTTCTACTAAGGCTTGTTTTGGAATGGTACTTGTCCAGCGGATGATTATATCGTTTTCGTTAATGCTTTCAATAACTGCTTCGTAACCTGCTATGGACATAGTTTGCTTTAGTGCAAGCTTACTAGCTGTATTAGATTTCAAGGGGAGATTTATAGTGTCTTCGCTACTAGCTGCTAGGTCAGTTGCTAATGCGAATGGAATTAGTGCAATCTCCAAGTCATTGATGACTTCAGTCGTCGTTGTTTTTAGGGGGAGAAGCTCTAGGCTGCTCGCATTGTTATCTACTGTAGTTACTTTGTAACGGCCTGATCTTAACTCTATATATTGTCCTGCGTGAAAACGGTTTGGGTGTTGTACACGCAGTTGTAAATTCTTACTGTTTGCTAGGGGAGTTGGGTTAGCTCGAGCCTGATCATACTCGCGAATCAAACCCGTTAAGTCTTGAGCATTTGCACCTGCTACAAGAGCATTGCCTTCTAAGCTTAAGTCTCCTAAGGTAGTGAGGGCAGCATTTGTCTGTATATTCAGGCGGCTACCCGCTGCATGAAGCTTAAAGTCTACCCGTAGTACTTTTTTAGATAGGGTACGGCTTTCGCCAGTTTCGGTTGTGTGCTTTACAGTTCCAACAGATTCAAGCGTTGCGCTTTGTGGACTTAGATTACTGAAGCGTAGAGAGTTCTGGATGTTTAGGTTAGTGCTATTGAGTAGGTCTAGTTGAGTGAAAGTGTTACGTTCTAGCCAGTTGTTTAGGCTGTCTAGGGTGACCTCAGAGTAGGTGGTGTCGAATAGGTTATTTGAGGCTCGAGCTACAAAACTATTTACACCACTTTCTGCTGCAAGTAAAGCTTGATAGCTATGATATTGCGTTTTACCACCACGTTTTAAGCTGAGACTTGTTAAAGATAGAACAGTTAGAAGGCTTGCAAAACACATAGCTAGAATTAGAATTGTGGCAATGAGTGCAATTCCTTCAGAAGCGTGCTGGGGTCTGGTAATGGTTATTTTTGACATATCCACCACACAGTAGTTGAAGTGATGACTTGTTTGAACAAAAATAGTTGGCAGTAGGGGAGACTATATAAAGTTATCATAATTGTTTGATTTAAAACTACACTGTAATTAACGATTCATATAAAAGATTCATGCAACTTTGATGTAAGTAGGTGTTGAAGAAAGAGGTTTTCAAGGAGGATGTGAGTCACTCTTTAAGATGTTGCTCATTACTAAGAAGCGATTTCGCTCACAAATTACGTTGCATCATAAATTACGATATCCGTTATTACAGTAAGTTTACTTTTGTGTAGTCCTTACTTAATGGTTGTTTAATAATGAACTTGCAGGATGATGAATTCCTCGACGCTTGCTTCGAATTAGATTTCATATCGATACATCGTCAGCTTGCTGCGATGCTGTTCATTAATGAACAGAGATGAGGAATGCTCCGAGGCTTGCCTCGCAACAAAGGGAATCACCCTAGGGTTTGCCAGACGAGATTTCATTGCCGATACCCTGATCGATTTGCCACGGGGTCTGTTCATTTTGCTTGATATATAACCTATATGCATAGCTTGTAATCTTAGCCTGCATATGTAGCCTATTTTTAGCTTTTTGCCCTGCTTATTCTAGAAGAAAAAAATGAAAATGGCTTGTCGGTGTGAAAATTAATGCATCAGTGACGATTTTACAAAAGTGAATACTTTGTAAGTCACAGTCGTAAATATTAATGACGATAATTAATAGATAAGTTTAGCAAAAATGCCTATTTAATGTTAACTTCTTCACATTAAATAGTTCTCTAGAGTAAAAAAAATCACATTCATTACAGACTCCATATTTTGGTGTGAGCAAATCCACGTAACAAGCCACTGCAGCTTGCTAATCTCTGTAGGTAGAAGGGATTTAACTATGATGCACAAAAGTCTTTGTATTAGATTTTTATCGATTGGATTGTTGGCTTTTGCGACCCTTGGTTTATTACAGACAGGTTTCGCACAATCACCAGTTTTCACCTATTATGGTAATGTCGTACCAACTCCGCAAAACACAAGCCCCCAGTTCTTAGCAGGAGCAACTCCGCAAAACACTGCGGCAATTGCTACAACTGCAACTACGCCTAGCGCTAATGCTCAGGCGATTGTTGTTTCACGTACTGCTGAGGCAGCGAATGTAACCCTAACCCTTGATCGTAGTGGTCAAGCAAGCTCTCCAACTTATTCAACAGGCGAGAGTATCGGTGTCAGTGTCTCAACCGATAAAGATGGCTATCTTTATCTTTTTGAGTCAACAGGCGCAAACGTAGCAAGACTCGTATTTCCTCCAACAGGCGATACAAGTGTTCCAAACCGTGTACGTGGCGGCTTCACCTATTCATTACCTCCACAAGGTTATGACTACCTCTTTACTGTTGGCGATGCTTTTGGTTGGAACAAAGTAACTGCAGTTGTTTCTGCAACGCCTATGACAGATGCTGAAATGGCACGTCTATCTAACCCAAGCTTACTTCAGCAATCATCAATTTCTGCTGCTTCAGGTGCTTACGGCGCAGGTAGTGCAGATTTCTACTTGAATGCTGTTGCAACAACAACTACTGCAGGTACAGAACTTCCAGGTACACAAACTCGTACTATCGCACCTTTAGTTGTTAACCCAGGTTCAAACGCAGGCGCAGCTATTTATGTTCAGAACTCAAATGCGGCAACAGCTGCACGTACGTTCACAGCATCAAACGGTACCTCAACCTATAACATCAATGTATATACACTTGCGAACGGTTCTCAAGTTGGTTTGGTTGACTTAGGTCAAGCAGCAACTGATTCAGGTTCTCAAACAACAAGGGCACCAGCAGTAGCACCAGTGGCTAACACAGGTACGCTATTAGTTCGTTCAAATAATATCGGTGCATCTATTTATATTGATGGTAACTTTATCGGTCAGATTTCATCTACTGGTGAGCTTGCAATTGAGGGTCTTGCTTTCGGTGATCATGAACTTATGTCAGGCGCGTCTGGTTATCAAACACAGCAAATTCGCTTCCGTTTAGATTCAGCAACACAGTACTACGATCTAGCGCTTTCAGCTCTTGCTGTAGCTGCACCACAGCAACCAGCTCAAGCAGTTCAGCCTGTAGCTACGACTACTCGTACTACTCAACAAGCTGGTCAAAGTACTGTATCAAGCTATGGTCATATCAATGTAAATACATCACTTAGTGGTGTTCAAGTATTTGTAAATGGTGCGCCAATGGCAACAACACCTTTACGTGCGCCTATCTCACTTCCAGCGAACACATACAGTGTGACCTTAAAGCGTGATGGCATGCAAGACTTTACTCAGAACGTAACTGTAACTTCAAACCAGACAGAGTTTTTACAACTACCTTAAGGTTCAAAAGTTGAGTGAAGGTCTAAGCTTTTAGACTAAATCAAAAAGAATTAAAGTGCGGAGTAATTGCTTCGCACTTTTTTTTGGTTTTATAAAGATATGTATTTGATAGTAGATTAAGATTACTCAATAGGTGTTGCGGTAATGTCAATACTATCTATATAAAAGATAGATTGACCTATATAGGATGAATCTAAAACAACAACAGCCCATATAGTGCCTTGAGCATCACTCTTGATTTGTACAGGTGCATTAAAGGGTGCTTTTAGGTTGCTTAGTTGATTGATTGCATAGTTGCTATCTTCACAGTTGCGACCTTTGTGTCCAACTGCACCTATCCTTTGGAAAGGCCCAGTACCTAAATCTAGAATATTTAAGTTTTCTTCCAAAACTTTTGTAGGTTCTTGAAGGCTAGCTGAAATCTTTAGTTCCGTACGTTTGCCTTGAAACCCTTCACAAGTATTTTCAGAACTTAGATTGCTGGCTAAACCGACTCTGTAAAGTAAATTGTAATCTTGATTTGCTACTAAGCCTGTTAATTGCTTTTGTGCATACATAACAAGCTGTGCATTTGGGTTGTTTGCAGATAGCAATAAGCCTTTTGTAGCGAGGTCTGGAATTGACTCTAGGCTAGATTGAAAGTCAAAGGCCTCCTTGTTAGCTGCTGAGTAGCCTAAAAAGGAACTGCTCCAGCCTTCTTGATCTGTTTCAAAGGTATAGCTAAATTCACTAATAGGTAATGACGGAGTGACATTAGGTGTTGAGTTGCCACAACTTGTAATGGCTAAGGTGCTTAGGAGGGTTAAGAAAAAAAGTAGGGTCTTATTCATAGCTATACTATAGGAAATCGACTATAAGAAGCCTGTTAGCAAACTTAGCAAAGAATATCTGAAATGACTGAGATCGCTAGTTATTGTGAATGCAATGTATACAATCATTAGTGAAAGTTTGTTTTGTTGAGGTTTAGGAATAACTTCTAAATAATATGAACAGGTTCAAATTGCCTTGAATGTTCCTGATAGGAAAATAAGTCATTTTAAATTATGCTCACGGTTTACATCTAACTAAAATTGCCAATCTTTAGTGGTGTATATGACTGGTGTATTTAGGGCATGTTTTTGTGTCTTGACATCTTCACAAGGCGTTTGTATAGTGTTTAGCAATGCAAAGCTTGTTAGCAAATAACATTACTGTCGTGATTTCAATCGTTTTAAGCCTAGTCCTACTGCTGGTACTGGGTTCACGGGGTGTTGTTGCCTAACTAAAGGTAATGTAAGTTCACACACCCCCGCCATAAGTTCTATCGGCGGGTTTTTTTTTGAGTATTTTACTAAGTTTATTAGATAAGCTGTCTTTAAAAGACGGGAAGAGGATTACAATGACTGGTGCAGAGATAATCATGCGTGCGCTCGAGCGCGAAGGGGTACAAACCATATTCGGTCACCCCGGCGGTGCAATTATGCCTATTTACGATGCAATCTATGATTCACCGATCGAACACGTTTTGGTGCGTCATGAACAAGCTGGTGCGCATATGGCAGATGCTTTTTACCGAACGAGCGGTAAAGTTGGCGTTTGTTTTGCAACATCAGGACCAGGCGCCACAAATTTAGTAACAGGTTTAGCGACCGCACAGATGGACTCAAGTGCGGTCGTTGCTATTACGGGTAACATACCTCAAGAACTTATTGGTACAGATGGCTTCCAAGAAGCTGACGTGTATGGCATTACCATGCCTGTAACGAAGCACAACTATCTTGTAAAAGATGTCAATGACTTACCAAGGGTAATTCGTGAGGCTTTCTATATTGCTTCAACAGGTCGTCCGGGCCCTGTACTTATTGATATACCAAAAGACGTGCAGATTGCGGACTTTACAGGCGATTTTGATGATGTAGAAATCGATCTTCCGGGCTATGACGCTAAAGTTCCTGTAGATATGACACAAGTTGAAGCTGCGATTGAAGCAATTAAAGCAGCCAAAAAACCAATTATGATGGTTGGTGGCGGTGCGCAAACATCCTCACAAGAAATCATGGATTTTGCCAACAAACTGGGCATTCCTGTTATTACAACCCTTATGGGCATTGGTGCCTATCCAGCAGGCGATGATTTAGCTTTAGGTATGCCAGGCATGCACGGTACCGTGACTGCAAACAGAGCAATCACACACTGTGACCTACTTATAGGTGCAGGTATGCGCTTTGACGATCGTGTAACTGGCAAAATTAGTCGCTTTGCAAAAAATGCAACTGTTGTTCACATAGATATTGATCCTGCAGAACTTTCAAAACTAGTACATGCACATGTGCCAGTAGCTGGTGATTTGAAAGATGTAATTCCAGCCTTATCTAGCAAACTTGACAAGCTAGTTATTACAGAGTGGTGGGACCAACTCAAAGAATGGCGCGACAAGTACCCAGAACGCTATAAAACAGATAAGCCACTTGTTTCGCAAGAAGTTATCGAAATGTTCCATGAAGCGACTAAGGGTGATTGTGTTGTAACTACTGAAGTAGGACAGCACCAAATGTACGCTGCACGCCTTTTCCCAACCAGTAAGCCAAGAACTTTCTTAACCAGTGGTGGTCTAGGCACCATGGGCTTTGGACTTCCTGCTGCCGTAGGCGCTGCATTTGCACGCCCAGGCGAGCAAATAGTTTGTATTGCTGGTGATGGCAGTGTTCAGATGAACATCCAAGAGCTTGCCACAATCAAAAAGCACGAGCTGCCAATTATCATTGCGATTACCAATAACGGTGTACTTGGTATGGTACGTCAGTGGCAAGAAATGTTCTTTGAAGAACGTTATAGCGAAATCTATCTTGCTGATTCAAACCCTGATTTCCAAAAACTTGCTGAGGCTTATGGCATAGACGGTTACACAGTCTATGACCGTGAAACAGCAAAAAGCTTAATTCCAGAAGTACTTGCTAAAGGTAAACCAGCAGTTATGAATTTTGTTGTTTACCAATCTGAACATGTTTTCCCAATGATTCCATCTGGTGCAGGTTTAGATGAAATGCTCATTGGTGATCAAGAAGAAGATAGCGCTCCTATCGAAAGTCAATTGGTAACATCATGAAAAATAAACATATATTGAGTGTAAGTGTACGTGACGAGCCAGGTGTATTGGTTCGAATTGCAGGACTTTTTGCACGCCGTGGTTTTAACATTGAGTCTTTAGCAGTTGCACCATCTGGTCAAGAAGGTATTTCTAGAACCACATTTGTGGTTACTGGCGATGATAACGATATCAATCAAGTTGAAAAGCAACTCTTTAAACTGATTGATATTATTGAAGTCACGAACCATACAGATGCACCATTTGTTGATCGTGAACTTATGCTTGTCAAAGTAAGAGTCAGTTCTCCAGATGATCGTGTTGAAATCCGTCAAATTGCTCAAGATTTTAGAGCAAGCATTGTGGATGTTCATCGTGAAGCGCTAATTTTTGAAGTTACTGGTGACGAAGGTAAGATGACTGCCTTCATTGATCAAATGCGTAGTTTTGGCATCATTGAACTGATCCGTAGTGGTCGTGTGGCGCTGACAAGAAGTGCTGCAGACGATAGAGTTGAACAGCCAAACCCTCTGAACTTTAGAGAAGTTGCTGCTTAAGATTCATCAAGTTAAGCCTGAATTCCTGCATTTAAAGATAATTCTACCTAAATAGTGAAGAAATTTAGCTATTTAGGTAGATATGAACTATATCGTTAAAGCAATCGAACGTGTTTTAATTGATAGTTGCAAAATGAACAGCCTTGTAGAAAGCTGACGAGGTATCAGTATTGAATCGGGTGACTTAAGAGTCACAATGATATAAAACGCTTATTCGGAGCAAGCTCCGAGGGTAGTTTGGCATCCTGTAAGTTCATTAATAAATAAAAGCATCTGAGGAAGATGCTAAGAAAAAATGGAGAAAATTAGTTATGGCAAATATTTACTATGATAGCGATGCGAAATTAGAGCATCTACAAGATAAAACCATCGCCGTTATCGGTTTTGGTTCTCAAGGTCATGCACATGCATTAAATGCAAAAGAGAGTGGCATGAATGTTGTGGTTGGTTTGCGCGAAGGTTCAACAAGCCGCGCTCATGCTGAATCTGAAGGTCTAAAAGTTATGACTGTTGCAGAAGCTACTAAAGCTGGTGACTTAATCATGATTTTGTTACCTGATGAAACGCAAAAGTCAGTCTATGAAGCAGAAATTTTGCCAAACCTTTCAGCTGGTAACGCACTTCTTTTTGCACACGGTTTTAACATTCACTTTGGTCAAGTAGTTCCACCAGACGACGTTGATGTGTTTATGGTTGCACCAAAAGGTCCAGGTCACTTGGTTCGTCGTGTTTACACCGAAGGCGGTGGCGTTCCTTGTTTGCTAGCAATCTTCCAAGATGCTACAGGAAGTGCTAAAGACTTAGGTCTTGCCTATGCTAAAGCAGTAGGTGGCGGTAGAGCTGGTATTTTTGAGACTACCTTCAAAGAAGAAACAGAAACTGACCTTTTTGGTGAGCAAGCTGTTCTTTGTGGTGGCGTAACTGCGCTTATGCAAGCTGGTTTCGAAACCTTGATGGAAGCGGGCTATGACCCAGAGATTGCTTACTTTGAGTGTGTTCACGAAATGAAGCTTATCGTTGACCTCATTTATGAAGGTGGCATGGAGCGTATGCGCTACAGCATTTCTAACACTGCTGAATTCGGCGACTACAAAACAGGTCCACGTATCGTAACTGAAGAGACCAAGAAGGAAATGAAGAAAATCCTTACTGAGATTCAATCAGGCGAATTTGCACATGACTTCTTAAGTGAAGGTCTTGCTGGCTATCCAAGATTGAATGCAGGACGTAGAAACACAACTGACCAC
>CALHRJ010000257.1 GCA_938038395.1 uncultured Deinococcales bacterium
CCGGTATTTAGCTGTCAGTTTGATACGACCTGCTTGCTTTATAGACTCACTATATGTCGCTCGCTTCATCTTTGCTCCTTATAAAATTTGCTTGATCTTTCTCGAAACCCAAAGTGTATCTTTTAGTTTTAAGTTTAGTTGAATTACAATATGGCTTTGTATTATAGCGCTTATTGTAAATTGCTAGGGCAAATTAGATATGACAATAGTATAAGAAAAAGTCAAAAAAGTATAGTACAGCACAACTCAATAAGAGTGAGGGCAAAAGTAGTAACATGATTGATGGCATATGACAAAGATTTACGAGTAAAAGCAGTAGAAGCAGTTGAGGATGGAGCAAGCCAGAAATCAGTAGCAGAGATGCTGAATATAGGATTGGCAAGTTTAGAACGATGGATCAAACGAAAACGAGAAACAGGCAGTGTGGATGCAATATCACCCCCTGGAGCACGTAGAAAAATTGATAAGGCAGGAGAAGTCAAGTTAAGAGCGCATCTCAAAGAGAACCCTGAAAGTAAGACGAGTGAACTTTGCAAGTATATGGTGAGCCAAGGCTATGAACAAGTTAGTAAGTCAACGATGAATCGATTACTGAAAGCTATGAATATCAGCCGAAAAAAAAACGTATCACCATCCTAAACGAGATGAATATGCGCGTTGGTGTTGGAGATTGCGCACTATGACTGTTGCTATAGAAAAGTTTGTTTTCGTTGATGAAAGTGCCGTACAACTTAATATGCAACGTGACTATGCTTGGTCTGAAGTAGGTACACGTGCCCATGTACATAAAAATGGTCGTAGAGGAAGATCCTATAGCTTAATCGCTGATTTATCAGTGCATGGTATTCAAGCACCTTTTATGATTGATGGAGGTGTGAATATCAATGCCTTCTTGTATTATGTTGAAGAAATTTTACTACCAAACTTACGTTCAGGTCAGATCGTTGTAATGGATAATTGCTCAGCTCATAATCAAGCTGAGCTTAAAGACATCTTTGAAAATCATGACATTGAACTTTGGTTCTTACCCACTTACTCTCCTGATTTATCACCTATTGAACTTGCCTTTAACAACATTAAAGATGCTTTAAAAGATACGTCTGCTCAATCTCTTAAAACTTTACTTCCTACTGTTATGCAAGCGATTAAATCTATCTCTTTAGCTGATATTCTTGCTTGGTTTAGACTCTGTGGTTACTACCCTCATTAATTGTGAACCTCGCTGTACTGCCAACTATTGAAGTGAGTTCATAATGCTGCATTTCATCGATGTTCTGAATAAATGGGCGAATGTGTGGTAAAAATTCTTTGAATTCAGTACTACTACGGAAGCCTTTCATATGTCCATCCAAAGAATCCCAAACAATGCGTAAGATATAACGTTCAGGTTCTTCAACACAGTGCGATAGTTCATAAGATTGACAATGGGTTGAGGCAAGTAAGGCCTTACTAGCTAATGCATAAGCTGACTCAAAACTAGGTTGATTTTCTTCCAAAATGTTGTAGCGAATGTATTCAATAATCATTATTTAGTTTGAATATTAATTAGTTGAGTTATCGATATTTCGATACTAAATTAACAGTCACTCCTTCCTTTTAGTACTTTCAACATAGAGTAAGTTAGGGTGAAATGTCAAATAATATAGATTTTGAATCAATAATTCACATTTTTACTTAGTGCTGATGTGGAAAGAAGATTTTAAAAAGTCGTAAAAACAGTTTTTCAAACTTGTACAAACAGGAGTTCTGGATTTGGCGATTTTTTATACTATTTGTTGAAATCCACAAACATTTCATTTTTGTTGTTCTGTAGGCGCTAATACTTTATCTCACATCAGACGTATTTATGAAAGCAAAGCAAAAAACATTTACACAGTATTTGTTTATTAAATTTGCTTGATACGGTAGCTGATACGCTGCTGATACGCAAATTTAATAACATCAATCTTGTAAGTTCAAGGACTAGAACAGTATTGATACTAACGATTCATTTTTTGGAAATATTACTGTTCCATAGGGAGTGAGAGGGTAGTCGGTAGTCATAATGTATCAAGATTAAGACCGTGTAGGCCATGCATAAAGGGTAGTCCCAAATATCCTTGCGGCATGCAGGTGTAACCTGCTCCAAACTATATGAGTTCATGATTGTTACGTAAATGCTCTATTGGCTATAAAACTGTATACTGGTTCACCTTTTGCGAGAATGGTTAAGATTTATTGAGATAGTACATATTGAATTTACAAATGCTTTACATACTTTTCCGTCGGGGATAATGTGGGGGCACATATATTAGAGTGTTAGCTTTCTGGAGGGGATGCTAAGGGTGTTACACGTTTTTAAGGGTACTCAAAATTTAATTCAATACCTGTTATTAAGTCTACTTTTCTGTAGTTTTTGTTTTAGTAATGCAGTCGCGCAAGGAACTGGACAGTCAACAGATGAACTAATTGATGAATTTATTACATCCATCCAAGAAGTTTTGAAGATAAAAACATTTGTTGATGCTAACCTACAGTTTTGCACAACCTATGCAAGACCTACATTGCTAGCTTTAGAACCTGCGATTGATGACTGGCACTTTGTTAATAGTATGGGTAATTTTTCAAATACCTTTAATGGATTGAATCAGCATTTTGAAGGTCTACTTGTAAAGCTCGAGCAAGAGTATTATTTGGAGAATTTTGGTAAACTTGAGGCTCGAGCCCGTAACCAAGCCACTACCTGGTGTCAACAATTCCCAACACTACTACAGTCAGAAGCTTTGGATTTAAAACGCTCATTTACTGATAACCTACACAAAATAAACGACTACCATAGGTGGTCTGTCACAGGTAAGCGCTCAACATCTATAAGTTTAGATAGACAAGGCTTAGCAAAAGTCGAGACACCTAGCTACCAGCAACTCATAGCTACAGGAAAAAATCCAAATGAAACTGTAAGACCTACCGAATTTCACTGCTACATTGACCGCTCAGGCAGTGATTATTTTGTTCCTGACTTCTTTATACAACTAAAGGCAGATGGCACCTATCAAAGTACCTATGGTTCAGGACACTATACAGATGATGGTTACAACCTAACGTGGACAGGTGTCTTTACTGAGTTTTATCGTAGCTACCATAGAACTCGATTCTATGGACAAGAAATTACTTTCGCCAACTTAGAACTAAATGGCCGAGAGTATGACGCTGATTGTTACCAGCAGGGTGCTAGAGAAAAAGCGGCACTCCTAGATTTTCAGCTTAAAGACCCACAACAGGGTCAATATAGTTGTAGAGATACACAAGGTCAGACGCCAGCAGGCATGCCAGCTATTGAGTTACTAGATGGAAGACGCTATAAAGTTGGTAGTACCGTTGGTCAGTATCAAGTACAATTTAGAAACTCTTATTTTTCGGAAATTACCTTTAGCTCAGGTAGCCTAGAAGGCGCAGAAGCTACCTATGAAGCAGAACGTGACGGCTATAGAGAATTAGAATTTAGCAATGTCAAAAGTTACTTTCCTGCTATGACTACCTCTTCAAAACTGTCAATGATTTGTATCAATATAGCAAAGCCTCTAGCCTATCCACTTTATGGTGATGGCGTTGCCCCATCACCACCTACAGGTTCTGGTGGTTTGTCTGGACTCTATGCACAGTTTGAAGATAATTTCGAACGCACGTCCAGAAGTAGTTCTTACAGTGGTTCGAACTATGGTTTCTATTATTTTTTACCAGAGGGCTATGTCTATATAGGTGAGCCAAATAGCAACCTATTAGCTAATGAATTAAGCGCTGGTGATTTAAGTAAGCTTCCTTGTCAACGTACAAAACCTTCTGGAGAAGCCTACTGCGCCAGTTATAAAGTATCGGGAGATACTATAACTATAGAGAGGGCATTTTCAGAACCTAAATCTCTTAAGTTAGCTAACTTAAAAGCTGTCCAGACAAACACGTCTCTGCAAAATAGAAGATATGAAGCGAGTTCATTTAGTACGTCAGGTACCTGCTTAGTATCTGCTAAGTGCTCGAGCTCTTTCCGCAATAACAGCATTGAACTTACAGCTTCAGGTCAGTTTTTAGAAGATTCAAGTAGTCAAAGCTCTACACTCAACAGCAATATCAATACAGTCATGCCAAATGATTTTGTTCCACCTGATGTTATGGCCTTTAGCAACTCGGAAAATGGTGGTACCTATAGCATTCAAGGAAACGTAATAGAACTCCGTTTTAACAATGGCAGAGTATCTCGTAGGTTTATTGCTATTTTAAGCCCTACTGAATTTCAAATGGATGGTTTGACTTATTCAGTCAATAAAGAGTAATTGAAAATGTATAGGCATAAACTATAACTATAGTAAGTGATGATTTAGCTTTCTGGAGGGGATGCTAAGTGTTTGGTATAAAGGTTTTTAGATTTAATCAGCATGTAGTTGCAACATTACTTGTGTGCGCATTGCTGTTCTCAACAACAAGTCATGCCCAGAGTGACGCTGAACTAGAACAGCGGGCGCAATCTTTTATGACATCGCTTCAAGATGTTTTAAAGATTAATAGCTTTGTTGATGCCAATGTTCGCTTCTGTTTTGACTATGCTGAAGACACTGTTGCTCTGGTACAACAGGCTGCTAACCAATGGCGTGTTGCGAATGATATTGAAAATCTAAATACTATTATTTCATCTGTTAATGAGCGTCTAAATAATTCGATTGATAAACTTCAACGAGAATTCTATCTTGAGAATTTGGAGTTACTGGAGGCTAGAGCTGCAGCACAAGCAACAGGTTGGTGTCAGCAGTTGCCAGAACTCTTTCAATCAGAAAACATGAGTCTTAAGCGAAATTTTTCGCACGAATTGCAATT
>CALHRJ010000258.1 GCA_938038395.1 uncultured Deinococcales bacterium
TTATCTGGGTTAAGCGCCTTGCCTTCTATCGTGTTTCCTTTGGAAGTTTTCATAATACTATCTTAACCCAGATCGTTGAATTTAGGTCGCTGGTCGTAAAATGCTTTCTATTTCATCAAAGACAGCTTGACTTAGTGGACCGAAGTCCATAGCAGCGAAGTTCTGTTCTGCTTGGGCAACTGTTCGGATACCTGGAATTGGCAGCGTACGCTTGCTCTTTGCCCATAACCAAGCAATTGCGCCTTGGGCTAATGTACGTCCATCACTTTGTAAGAGTTCTTTAACTGATTCGAGTTGTTTCATAAAGCTTTCGTTAGGCTCGCCATTTTTGAAGTATTGCATCCATTCAGGACTGGCAGTGCCACGAACATCATCTGTACCAAGAGGTTTACCTGCCGTATATTTGCCTGTGAGTAAACCCATTGCAAGTGGCCCACGATTGATACTGGCTAGATTTTTGTCATGAATAAGTTCTATTAATGCATCATTGGTGTCCAGAACATTCATTTGGTGTTGAATTGCAACGCAGTGGTCGCCTTTGGCAAAAAATGCCGCTCTATCTGTAATATCAGTACTCCAACCATAACTGCGGATTTTTCCTTCGGAAACCAAGGCTTCTAAAGTATCTCTAGCAAATTGTGCTGCAGCTAAATCCAAATCACCAATGTGCAATTGGTAGAGGTCGATATAATCTGTGCCAAGTCGTTTGAGTGAGGCGTCGCAGGCTTTACGAATATACTCAGGTGTTGCTTGGCTATCAGTAATTTGTTTAGTGTGCTCGTCAAATACATTGCCAAATTTGGTCGCAATTATGACATCTTCACGTTTATTTTTTAGAGCTTTCCCCAAAACATACTCACTATGTCCTGCACCATAAACATCAGCAGTATCGAAAAGAGTTACGCCGTGCTCGAGCGCACAATGAATTGCTTTAACTGATTCGGTATCATCAACTTCTCCCCAGCCAAGTGGTGTGCTTTCAGCCCAAAATGGACCGCCTATAGCCCAACATCCAAACCCCATACTACTTACTGTGTTGTTTCCTAATTTGCGTTTCATTGATTGCCTCGTTTCTTTTTTCGTTTTCTAGCTGAGTGAATTTCTTCAAAGCAACTTTCTGCTTCACCTTTGTAGACTGCGATTTTTTGATTGATGGCTTTCAGATTGTTTTGTAGTAATGAGATCTCTTCTAGCACATCGTTTCGATGGGTTTCTAGGAGTTCAAGACGAGCAGCTTCAGTTTGTGGACCGTTGCGCTCGAGCCGCACATACGCCTTCATTTGCTCAATGGGCATGCCTGTGACTCTCAAAAGACTCAAAAAGTGAATCCAATGCATATCTTCTTCGCTATATCTTCTATGGCCACTAGAAGATTTGTTGACAGGTTTTAGTAGATCAATGCGTTCATAATAACGTAAGGTATGTGCACTTACGCCAGTTTGTTCTGCCGCTTTTTGGATGGTTATGCCCTCCATTAGCTTTGCTTTTTTGCTTTCCGCTTTATTACTCTGTTCCTTTTGAGAACTTACTAATGACGTCATAGTAACTATGCTAAACTTTAGAGCGCACTCTAAGTCAACCCCTTGCACGGGGGACAAGTTGAATCCTAAAATTAACAAAATTAAATCGTTACTGCTTTGTAAGAGTACTTTAGTAAGTTTACCTTAAAGGCTAAAGGAGTATTATTGTCACCAATTGATTTATTGGATTGATCGGACCCCTACTGTATGAAAAAGAATTCACGTATTGCAATTTTACTAGATACATATGGACCTTATCAGACACTCCTTGTAGAAGGAGTTGAGGCGGTTTTAAGACCACTTGGTATTTGTACAATTGTTATCCAAAGTCGTGAATTGCAAATGGCAAGGAAACAGTACAAACCTACTAATAGTTTTTTTAACTTTGCTAAATTAGATGAAATTGATGGTGTTATTGCAGTCTCTTCAATTTTAAGCCATAATTCTGAAATCAATGCACTGCATGAGTTTGTTCAAAGCTTTAATATAAAGCCAATTGTTAGTGTCGGTTTGGAAATATCTGGTGTACCCAGTATTTGTGTTGATAATCATTCTGGTACTAAGAGTTTAGCTAAGCATCTAATTGAAGTTCAAGGCCACAAACGTTTTGCATTTGTTCGGGGATTTGAGAATAATGCTGATTCGATCCTACGTGAACAAACACTTCGACAAACGTTGGCAGAATACGACCTAGAACTTGACCCAGATTTAATTATCAATGGTAACTTTGTTGTTAGCGACGCTTTTTCTAAAATGGATGATTTACTTTCTAGACGTTCGGATTTTGACGTTGTGGTAGCTGCAAATGACGTAATGGCCTATGGAATTATTCAGGCCTTAAATAAGAATGGTCATAGAGTTCCTTATGATATTGCTGTAACAGGCTTTGACAATGATGAAGAAAGTAGTTATACCGCTCCAGCTTTGACCACGGTGCAACAGCCTGTTTTTAACCTAGGTGCTCAGGCTGCTAAATCTTTGCTAAAAAGCATTGATGGAGAATCTGTAGATTTGGTTCAATATGTACCTACTGAACTTATAGTACGAAAATCTTGTGGTTTAGTGGGTGATTTAGCGGGTAGTTTAGTTGAAAGCTCGGGAGAAGAGCTAGACTTAAAACCAGACTTAAAACCAGATTTAACACTAAATGGTAGGCTCGAGCCAGATGCTCAACAAGGAAACATAGAGAAAGCGAATTATACAAAGCTATTTCAAGACCAACTACTTATTGAAAACGGTTTTAAGGAAATACTTGAAGCATTCATGGAATTTAACGAAAATGATAGTTATTTGTCTAAACTTTGGATGGAAAAGCTGGATGAGACCAGGTTAAACAGAAGTAGTAGGCAAACGTTTGTCACGTTTTTAAATCATTTAGACAAACTAGTTCTAAATAAAATTCAGGATGTAAAGCTATTAAGTATCGCAAGTAGTAATTTTTTAGAGTTAAATAAAGTTCTGCACACTGTTCAAAATGAAATTCTAACCCAGACTTATATTGAAGAACTCAGTGAGGTTCATAGTTCTGGTCGGCAACACAGGACTATGTCAATGATCACTAGCCGTGAAGGGTGGCAAAAGACACTTAGTGAAGTTTTACCTGAGTCTAGTAAGCGTGCATTTGTAGTACTTTATGACACGATTGATGGGGTTCTTAGTAATACTGCAGAGCTTGTGGTCGCTTTTGGTCAAGAAAATAAATCTATAGAGTTACCTATCAAATTTGAACGAACAAAAATTTTGCCAGCAGAACTTAGTGCTGAATTCACAGGAAAATATTATTTAATTCCTTTGTATATTGGTTCAGAGCAGTTTGGTTTTTTGTTTATTGATAGTAATATTCCCAAAATGCTTGAATATGATTCTTTTCCACATAGTTTGTCAGTAGCAATTCGTAATAGTGTCCAGATAGAACGTTTACAACAACATACTAAAAAACTTGAAGATGCTAATAATAATCTAGCAACACTTGCCCAGTACGATTCCTTAACAGATTTACCCAATCGCACACTATTGGCGCAAAGGCTCGAGCATGCTTGTTTACTAGCGCGTGACAATAATCGTCAGGTAGCCTTGTTCTTTTTAGATTTAGATAGATTTAAGTACGTCAACGATAGTCTTGGACACGACAGTGGCGATAAATTGCTTCAGATGGTTGCTAAACGACTCAGTAATATTGTTCGCTCGAACGATACTGTTGCAAGGTTAGGGGGCGATGAATTCACGATTGTCATGTCTGACATTACTCTGCAGCATGAAGTTATCCAAATGGCTGAAAAAATCCTCAAGGTTTTTGATGACCCTTTTAATCTAAAGGAGTCTACATTTAGAGTATCTGCAAGCATTGGTATAGCTATGTTTCCAATGGATGATGAAGATCCAGGTGCTTTGATGAAACATGCAGATGTGGCTATGTACAAAGCAAAAAGTGATGGAAAAAATCGATATCACTTTTACAATAGTAGTTTGAGTGAGGAAGAATTTGAGCAATTACGTTTAGCAGAACAATTACGAACTGCGCTCAGTGAAAATGAAATTTGGGTTGCGTATCAACCACGTTTTGATATTAACGGAACAACAATACGTTCTCTTGAAGCACTTGCAAGATGGACTCAAAAAGATGGTACAACAATTTCCCCAGGTCAGTTTATTCCAGTTGCAGAAAAGTATGGTCTCATTCATGAAGTCGGTGTGTTTATTTTGAGACAAGCTTGTTTTCAAGCGAAAGCTTGGTCTGATCAAGACCAGTTAAGTTCACCTAGTATTTCTGTAAATCTTTCAGCTAACCAATTACACGAAGACAATATTGTAGAGCAAGTTGCTGAGGTTCTAGATGAAGTTGGGCTCGAGCCTTCTCTGCTCGAGCTTGAAATCACAGAAAGCGCAGCAATGATTGATGTTGAGCAGAATATTAAAAAACTACATCGTCTAAGAGATTTAGGTATAAAAATAGCAATTGATGACTTTGGGACTGCCTATTCTTCACTAAATTATTTAAAACGCTTACCAGTGACAAGTTTGAAAATTGACCAGTCTTTTGTAAGAGACATAGATGATTTGCACGATGTTACCAGTAATACCGCTGTCATCCGAGCGGTGATTGCTTTGGGTAAAAGTATGGGCTTTAACCTTGTGGCAGAAGGTGTTGAGACAGAGGTACAACTCGCTTTTTTAAGACATCATGCCTGTGACGAAATACAAGGCTTTTTGTTCGCTAAGCCAATGCCCGCTGCTGAAGCCGAACCGCTTATCAAACAATCCAAACTAGATGATTTTGTGACTGCGGATCATACTAAGAAAACTGCAACTTTTCTGAATTAACCTATTTCGTCGGGTAAGGCGGTGAGCCAAGCGTCATCCCACTCAAAGTAGGCACCCACTGTACGAGGGTGGGTTATGAAGGCTCGAGCGAACTCCAAGTATTCTGAAAATGTAGTTGGTAAGTTATCAATTGCAAAGAATTCTAATGCCAATGATTCATCATCAAGCTTTAAACTTCCTGAAATGATTTCACACTCGAAAGTTGCACTAGTTGCTGATAGCTTATCGCCATGTGGATAGACAATGTCTCGGTGCCAAACTGCTACAAGACAGGTTGGTCTGACAATAAGACCTGTTTCTTCAAATACCTCACGGACCAATGTCTGGGCAGGCTTTTCGCCAATATCAGATGTACCACCAGGTAACCCCCACTGATGATTGTCACTCCTATGTTGTAGTAGGACTTTGCCTTGTTCGTTGCGAATGATAGCGTCAGCACCTGCACTTAAAAGCGGGTCGTGACCAACGTGTTTACGGAGAGTTGCAAGATAAGGTGATATTGGCATGTTGATTTAAGCTTACAGCTTAAGCAGTAAGGTATGTAGGAAAAGCTATACATTGATTAGAATATTGCGTAGCAGGTCTTGAAGGAGTGAGACTTAAACTGAATGATTTTAGACTTGAAAAACACCTAACTTTAATTCCTCTTGTTTCGGGTTCAAAGCGCAAACTTCTAGTGCCTCTATAAGTCTTTGACGGGTTTCCGTTGGTAAAATAATTTCATCTAACCAAAGACGTGCCGCGCCATAGCGAATGTTTAAGGCTTCTTCGTAATCTCCACTAATCTCTTCAAATAAAGCTTGCAGCTCTACATCATCAGGTTCTTTACCTTGACGCTTAAGTTGGGCAAGTTGTATATCCATAATAGTCTTAGCAGCTTGTTGACCACCCATCACACTAAACTTAGCACTTGGCCATGCAAATAGAAACTTTGGACTAAAAGCTTTACCACTCATAGCATAGTGACCTGCACCATAAGAACCACCAACAATTAAACTGATGCGTGGCACGACACTATTGGAAACAGCATTAACCATCTTGGCACCACGACGTATGATGCCTTCGTGTTCACTGTCTTTACCCACCATAAAGCCATTGACATCGTGAATGAAGATTATAGGGATGCCTGTCTGATTACAGTTTAATATAAAACGTGCTGCTTTATCGGCAGCTTCTGCGTAGATAACACCACCAATTTCAAGTTTGCCTTTATTTTTAACAATAGTTTTTTGGTTGGCTACAATGCCAACAGTAAAGCCACCTAGTCGTCCTGTACCACAAAGAATGGTTTGCCCGTAGCTTGCTTTAAACTCATCGAAGTCTGAATTATCTAACAGGCGAGCGAGTACCTCATGCATATCAAAAGATTGCGTGCCACCTTCAGTTGGCAATAGCCCTTGTAAATCTGTGAGTTTGGTTTTGGGATCTTGAGTTTCAAGACGTGTTTTTGCCCATGCGGATTGTTCTGGTTGGGCGTAGTTGTTGGCCAAGCTGCGAAGACGGCTTATAGCTGCTGCGTCATCTTTTTCATGGTAATCTATAGTTCCTGCGATACTGGCATGCATTTCTGCGCCACCCAAATCATCACTGGATACATCTTGACCAATCGCTGCTTTGACCAAAGCGGGACCAGCTAGGTACAAGCCTGAACCTTCTGTCATGATGAGCGTATCGCACATAACAGGTAGATAAGCGCCACCCGCAACACAATTACCCATAATGGCTGCCATTTGTGGAATGCCTAATGCGCTCATACGAGCATTGAGATAGAACACTCTGCCAAAATCATCTTGATCTGGAAAGATTTCATCTTGCATAGGTAAGTAAACGCCTGCGGAATCCACTAGGTAAATGGTAGGAAGATGATTTTCTAAAGCTATTGTTTGTGCCCGAATAACTTTTTTTGAAGTAATAGGAAAGAAGGCACCCGCTTTAACTGTGGCGTCGTTGGCAATAATCATCCATTGGCGACCATTGATTAAACCTATGCCAGTTACGGTTCCACCGCAAACTGCGCCACCTGCCTTTTGATACATATTGTGACCTGCGAAGGTCATGAGTTCGGAAAATTCAGTATTTTTATCAATAAGCTTAGCGATACGCTCTCGGACAAAAAGACGGTTTTTTTTGTGCTGGCGTGCAATGGATTTTTCACCACCACCTAGGGCTATATTGTTCCTATCTTGAATAAGTTGTTCAGAAACAACTTTCCAAGTTTTTTTATTGCTGTGAAATGGGTCTTGGCGCTGCTCTTCTAAAGATAGTTGACTTGATAGGTGTTTATCAGGGCTGGACATAGTAGCTAGTATACCGTTGTTTTGAATTGCTTAAAATAAAGCATAGTAGTTGTTAATAGAAGAACAGAACACAGTTTTTAGAGTTGTTGGAGCTAAATGTTACATGACAGGGTTATTGGATGCTGATGGGAAGAGGGTACTACCTTGTTGGCTCGAGCCTCGAAAATGTCAATTTAAACTACCAATTTTGAGACAATGCAAGAAGGATGCAAGCAGCAAGTCTGACTTTCTCCTCCAAAAGACTTATTAATCGCTACTAAAAGTAGTTTAAACTGTAGCTAATGAATCAAAGAAGCGTAAAAGAGTTGATGGAGATAATGCCACAAGTTGGTAAACTTGAATGGATTGGTCTGCGTTCAGAACGCAGAGGGGCGATTCTTCAGCCCAAGACGGTGCAGGTTTTGGCAGGTCTTGGGTTGGAAGGCGATAGACGCATTAAGAATAAAAAGGTTGATATGACTGCTAAACGACAAGTTACATTACTTCAAAGTGAACACTTAAAGGTGCTGGCAGCTATTTTAGCTAAAGAGAGTATTGATCCTGAATTGCTGAGACGGAATTTGGTTGTTTCAGGGATTAATTTGAATGCTTTAAAAGATAAAGTTTTTAGTATTGACGGTGTGGTATTTCAGGGTACTGGTTATTGTCATCCTTGTTCTAGGATGGAAGAGAATTTAGGTGAAGGTGGTTACAATGCAATGCGCGGTCATGGGGGGATTACGGCTCGAGCCCTGACCTCTGGACCTATAAGCATTGGCAATTCAGTAAGCTACTCAAAAGAGCTCGAGGAAAAGTATGCTACTCTATTGAGTACCGAAAAAACTGAGGTAAACGCCTGATGCCATTAAGTCAAGAACAAGAAGATCGAATTGATGCTTTCATAGAAAGCTATAACGCAATTGAAAAACATCTTGAAGAAGTTGTTAAACGGGAACGTTATACTGGTTTTACTAGTTTGGTTCGAGATTATCAAAAACAATATGGATCTTGGGACGATGCACAGAGTGTTTTGGAAATGGCTAGACTAAGAAATGTTATAGTCCATAATTTAACAGAGCCTTATGAGTTTTTGTCGGTCCCAACAGAAGAAACTTTAAACAAACTTGAAACTATTCGGGATCATCTAATCAATCCGATTTTAGCTGCGCAAATTTTTTCGAAATCTGTTGTGACTGTCTCGTGTAGTGATAGTTTTTCAAGTTTGCTGAAACTAATTAAAAAGACTAAACATACACGTTATCCTGTCTACGACAAGAATCGCTTTTGTGGGTTGATTACTGAAAATTCAATTGCGCACTGGTTAGCGAGACATGTACAGTATCATCAGGGCGATGTAAGTGTAAAAGACGAAACGATTGAAACAGTACTGCAAGTCAATAAAAACCGAATAAATTATAAATTTATCTCTAAAGATACTAGGATAGATGAAGCCCGAATGTTATTTCTTGATAATTCAAGATTAGAGGCTTTATTGATGACTGAAACTGCTAAAGTACAGCAACGTTTACAAGGTATCGCAACCCGTTGGGATGTTTTGCGATTGAATGAAATACCTTAGATGACATATGCTGTAGTGAATAACACATAAAAGTAATTACATTATGGGTTTTGCCAAATTGGGTGGGAGCAATTAATATGGGGATGATTTATTCGGTACTGACGACTAGTCTTGTTACATCGACTTGTATGTGTATAGATTTGTAGATGTATAAAGTCGTAACAGTGTTAGGGATCAAGATACTACAGGATAGACTTAGTTAGTCACAATCTAAGCCAATGACCTTATATAGGTATGTTGTTTAGTATAGGAAGTATTGACGATATATATTGCCTATCATCACATATTGACTACCGTCGGAAGTTTGCACTAAATTGCTTTAAGGCACTCACAATTTTAACATAAACCTTAATTTAGACTTAATGTAAGAGTGCTGTGTAGTGTGCGTGAGCCACACGTCTTTAGAGACTGTGTTATACTTTATTAGAATAATACAAGTTGTTGTATAAGCTTTGTCGGTTTTCCGAAAAGCTCTTTTGATCTCGATTTTGGAGCGAGAGACTTTGAGGGTTAATCATTGATAGGAATGAGACGGATGTTTGTCACCGTTACTCAAGCCTAGTTTGATAATTGTTTGAGAGAAGGTTTGTTAGTCTTGGTTCAAGCGTTTGAAGTGTAGTGTGTATGTTGGGAAGACATACGGGAAGAACAGAGAAGAAATGTCTAGTTTTATTGTTGTGGGTGATGCCACAGTTGACCAAATGTATTTTGTAGATGAATTACCTGAATTAGGTGGTGAAGTCATTGCAAGTCGTGCTTCTATGGAACCTGGTGGTGCTGGTGCTACGGTTGCTACGGTATTGTCTCGACTTGGACACCAAGTAAAAATTGCGACACGCGTAGGTCAAGGTGCATTTTCTGAACTTGCATTAAAATACATCAGTAAGACTGATGTTGATATGAGCATGGTTCAGTATGATGACTTGTTGCAAACAAGTAGCATTACGCTTGTAATTACACCAGATGCGCAACGAACTATGATTGGTTCGCCAGGTGCGAGTCGTGAATTGAATGCATCTGAATTGCGAAGAGAAGATATTGCAAGTGCAGATGCACTAGTAATGAGTGCTTATAGTCTTGTTGGTGGCTTTCAGCGTGAATATGCGCTTAAAGCTTTTGATATTGCTAGAGAAGAACGCTTAACTACGATTGTGGATATGGGTAGTGGTGCAGTTGAGAGCATCAGAGGTAACTTAACCGAGCTTATAAATGGTGTTGACTATTTGCTGATGAATGAACACGAGCTTTTCGCCTTAACCCAACAAGATTCAATTTCTGAAGCAGTGGATTTGTTAGCAAGCCAAGGGATTGACAGAGTTGTTATTAAACTAGGGGCGCAGGGTTCAATGGTTGTAACGCCAGAGGAGAATGCCTTTGTTGATCCTCTTGACCGTGAAGATATCATCGATTCTACAGGGGCCGGTGACTACTTCACGGCAGCTTTTGCTCACGGAATTATGAAAGGCTACAGCACCCTTCATGCAGCCAGACTTGGCAATATTGCGGGTGCGCTTAATGCAACTGCAATAGGTGCCCAGCGTTTTGAAGTAACTGAAGAAATACTAAATAAGTATCTTGACGTTTTGACCCCTGCCTAAGTATTGTCTAACAACCTTTGTCGAAGAGCCTAGCTGACATAATAATTACGGATTTGATGTAAGGCTAACAAAGGCGTAATTTTTAAACTGTAAACTAAGACTATGAGAGCCATTAAGCTACATAGTCTTAGTTTTTTTCTTTTGCTGGTGTTCTTAATACCAGTATTTATTAGTACTGCTTTTGCACAAAGTAGTGAATCTGAAACCGAATCAATTGATTTAACCGAATCAGTGAGCGATAGTGAGTACGCAAAACGATTTGATACTGCTTGGCGTTTGGTCAGTGAAAGGTATTGGGACCGAGAAGGTCTTGCCGAAGTTTGGGAGGAAGCTCGAGCTACCTATGAACCTCAAGCTCTTGCTGCAGAAGATGACGAAGCCTTCTTTGCAGTACTTGAAGAAATGTATAACTTAATTGGCGATAATCACAGCACCTTTGTTCCGCCTGCCAAAGTTGAACAGATACGTCTTAAATACGGTGATTTAGCATGTCTTGGTGTGTTTTCCCAAAGTGATATTGATGAAGACGTTGAGGTGGAAAGAGTTCAACATAGCCCTGAATATGCAGGAGAATTAACGTATCTTGGCAATATTGGCTATTATCTATTACCAGAGAACTATGGCTATATTTCTTTGCCTGATTTAGCAACTGACTTTACCTCAAGCAATCTACGAACTGCAGTAAAAGAATTACAAGCAGATGGCGCAAGCGCCTTTATTTTAGATATGCGTGACAATGGTGGTGGCAAGTTAACCGAACTTCTACAAAGTGCAGGTATCTTTACAAAAGGATTTATACTGAGAACGATTACGAATTGGATGTTACCTATACCCTATCCTGCTTTTGGCTCAGTCGAATCAGACTTACCTCTTGTAGTATTGATTAATGACAATGTGCACAGTGCAGCAGAAGGCTTAGCTGGCTCATTTGATGTTAAAGGAAGAGCTACGTTAATTGGTGAAACAACTGCAGGAAATGTTGAAACTCTATTACCATTCTGTTTTCGAGATGGGTCGCAAGCTTGGGTTGCTACAGGTGTTCTAGCGCCGATTCGTGGAGCAACTTGGGAAGGTCGAGGTGTCGAGCCTGATATTGCTGTTGATTCTGAAACAGCCTTAAGTGTAGCTATTGAATTTTTAAATGAAGAACTTAGTCAGTAAATAATTATTCATGTCAAAATAGGGGGGATGCGTTGTGCATCCCCCTATTTTGTTTATTATAGTGTGTCCATCATTTGCTAATGAACTTAGTCTATATTATCGTTTGCAAGCACCTGCAATTTCAGCAGCTAATGAATCTATCTTGTCTCCAGCAGCCAGTTTTGCGATTAAGGCAGACCCAACCACAACACCGTCAGCAACAGCAGCGACGGGTGTAGTCGTTTCAGCGTTCTTAACGCCAAAACCTACAGCCACAGGTAAATCACTTACTGCTTTAGTACGACTCACAAGGCTAGGTACATCTGCTGGGAGTGCATCCCTAGCACCTGTCACACCAGTAACTGAGACTGCATAGATAAAGCCCCTACATGCGTTTGTTACCGTTTTAAGACGTGCTTCGGTAGAAGTTGGGGCAACCAGAAATATAGTATCTAAATCTAAAGCCCTGGCTGCTTCAATAAGTGTTTCGCCTTCATCTGGTGGTAAATCTGGTAAGATGATTCCGTCGGCACCACTTTCCTTTAAGTCCTTTAAAAAACCTGCTTCACCCTCTTCATGACAATAAATAGGATTGTAGTAAGTCATCATGACGATAGCCTTGTCACTGTGTTTTCTGAGCTCACGTATGAAGTCAAAAGAATCTTTGGTTGTCATACCTTGACTTAAAGCAGCTTCTGAAGACTTTTGAATCGTTGGACCGTCGCCGAGGGGGTCAGAATAGGGTAGACCTACTTCTAGGATGTCACCGTGCTCGAGCAGTGTTGTTGCATGACTCAAAAAGCTCTCTTTTGTCGGGAAGCCAGCCGTTAAGTAAGGAATAAAGGCAGCACGGTTTTCAGCTTTGGCAGTTGCAAAGGCAGTTGTTATTCGAGACATGATTTAACCTTCCAACTCTTCTAGAACACGCATAGCTTCAGTGACATCTTTGTCACCACGCCCAGAAAGATTGACAACAATAATCTCATCAGCTTTCATTTTGGCAGCCATTTGCATACAAGAGTAAATGGCATGTGAGCTTTCAAGTGCAGGTATGATGCCTTCAATTTCACTTAAAGCTTTAAAGCCTTCTAAAGCTTGTTGATCATCCACACCAATATATTGAGCAATGCCCTCTTTAGCATAGTGGGAATGTTCTGGACCTACACCCGGATAATCTAGACCTGCTGAAACAGAGTGAGCTGGTGTAATCTGACCATTTTCATCTGACATGAGGTACATCAGAGAGCCGTGTAAAACACCTGTTTTACCAGCAGATATACTAGCAGCGTGTGAACCTGTATCTATGCCATGCCCAGCAGCTTCAACGCCATATAGAAGTGGACGTTCCGCTTCTGGCAAATAAGCAAACGGTGCAAATATACCAATAGCATTTGAACCGCCACCTACACAAGCGATAACAGCGTCAGGAATTTTTCTTCCTTCAGCTTCTTCTAGTTGATCCATAGTTTCAAAGCCAATAACACTTTGAAAATCTCTGGTCATCATAGGGTAGGGATGTGGCCCAATAACAGAACCAATGATGTAAAAGGTATCGCGAACATTTGTGACCCAATCACGAATTGCTTCATTAGTAGCATCTTTTAGTGTTTTTGTACCACTGCTAACAGGACGTACTTCAGCGCCAAGTAGTTTCATTCTAAATACATTTAGCGCTTGACGACGGATGTCTTCTTCGCCCATGTAAACGATGCAATCAAGATCAAATAAAGCTGCTGCTGTCGCTGTTGCAACACCGTGCTGACCTGCACCAGTTTCAGCAATGACACGTTTTTTGCCAAGCTTTTTAGCAAGCAGTGCCTGACCAATCGTGTTATTGATTTTATGTGCGCCTGTGTGGTTTAGGTCTTCACGCTTAAGGTATATTTTTGCGCCACCACAGTGTTTTGTGAGGTTATTAGCAAAATATAGTCTACTAGGTCGGCCTACATATTTGCGTAGATAATCATGGAATTCTGCCTGAAATTCAGGGTCTTTAGCGATTTCTTCGTAAGCAATGGTTAATTCATCTAAAGCAGGAATAAGTGTTTCTGGAACGTAACGACCGCCGAATATTCCAAAGCGACCACGTTCATTGGGTAATGGAAATTGCATAGGTTAAGGACTACCTTTCTAAAATAATAAGTTCTATGGATGTATTGATAAGCTTGTTAAACACTAAACTAATAGCTAAAGCTAAGTTTAGAAACTTATCTAACAAAGATTATGGATATTGAATTGTTGTTATGGGAAAATAAATCAAAACGTTGCTGAATGTCCACTTATTGAACGATTACCAACGCTGATGGTGCCACTTGTAGCTTCGTGGTGTTCGAACTCGGTTACGAGCCTTTGCTAACTGCATAGCTTTAGTTTAGACAACTTTTGTTAGTTTGTCTAGCCTTTAGAATTGGAAAGTTAAGAATGAGTGCGTCCAGATGGATATTTTTGATTTTGTGTTGACTAATTCCTCTTCGATATTAGAGAGGTTATGAATAGTTTTCCTAAAAGCAAGACTAAGTACGTGCGCAAACTTAAGTTACATGATCTGATTGGTCCTTAACTTCTACAGGATTGAACATTCGGTACAAGTATAGTTTCAAAATAGTCAAACATACGTTTGC
>CALHRJ010000259.1 GCA_938038395.1 uncultured Deinococcales bacterium
AAATTTGCTGTAGCAAAAGCTTACTACCATTCAAAATTAGCACAGGTTATGTATACCTACTGGCTTGCGAATGAATTGAGAGATAGCAATATTACGGTCAATTGTAGCCGTGTAACCAATGTAAAAATCGACATCAATCGTTATCCGAACATCTCTAAATTCAGCAAGTTCATGTATGGACTAAAGTCCAGATTCTCAATATCTGCTGAAGAGATGGCTCGAGCCTACACCTACCTAGCGACCAGCCCTGAACTCAGTACTACCTCTGGCAAATACTTCGATGAACATAACAAAAAAGTAGGCTCATCAAACTATAGTCAACAACCTGAAGCTTTAGAAGCGCTAATGGAACTTTCCAAATCATATTTACCTGAAGGCACTAGACTTATCTGATGTTAAATGTCGCAGCTGCAATCATCAAAAAAGGCAATACTGTTTTACTAACCCGTAGAGCGCCAAGTGAAAAACTTGCTGGCTTCTGGGAGTTTCCTGGTGGCAAACAAGAAGCAAACGAAACAATTCAAGAATGTCTAGAAAGAGAACTCAAAGAAGAATTGAACATTGAGGCTCGCTGTACGGACATTTTGATTGAAAGTCCTTTCACACACGCTAAAGGTGCATTTACTCTAATCGCTATAGCTACGGAAATTATAGCTGGGGAAATTAGCCTTTCCGTACATGACAAATACGAATGGGTAGCTTTCGAAAATCTACTAAATTACAAAATGCCGCCAGCAGATATTCCTATTGCACAGTTCTTGATTGACGAAGTAGCCAATCAGTAATCTAAACAATCAATTCACTTTATAATTATTATAACTTTGGCAACTCACCAACATAAGTTGCTCGTGGCCTTATCAGTTGATCCTTTTGGTATTGTTCTATAGAATGTGCAATCCAACCCACGGTACGACCAACTGCAAAGAATACGAGGGGTGCTTCTTTTGGTAATTGTAACGCACGTTGCATACAAACCATTACGTAGCTAATTTCAGGAGAGCGTTTCAGGAGCTTTTGTCCTAGCTCGAGCCCCCTCACAGCAAACCCTGCACCTTCTGTATCGGTAGCATAAGCCTGAAGCAGCCTAGTTAACAGCAAAGCTCGAGGATCACCGTCAGGATATAATCTGTGGCCAAAGCCATGCAATTCTTCTCCCCTACGTAACCGCGCTTTTAAAGTCTCTTCTAAACGGTCAGGCGTTCCAGCTTCTTCTATCAACGCATCAATACGTGCCATATGTCCAAAATAGTGTTGACTATTCAAACAAGCAAGCCCAGCAGCAACAACTTCATAGGGTGTAGCCTTGGCAGAAGCAACACACCGTGCTGCAAATGTTGTAGCATTTAACTCGTTTTCAGCCAGCAAAATCAGCGCGGCACTTACCAAGGACTGATAGTCACGTTTTTGAATCGTAGTTTTTTCTATAGAACGTTCTAACCAACTGTCTGTTAAACTCGCTGCAATATTTTCTTGATAACTATAGTGGTTACGCCTAGAACATGCCCATGAGGCTAATTGTAATATCTTGACACCTGTTTTCGCTATTGATTCAGGGGTTAGTTCAGAAGCCAATACATCATCGGCTGAAGCAGCCGCAAGGAAAATTTGATAACGACTAAAAATGCTTTGCTCACTTGTCGCTTCTGCTAGCTTTTCTAACTTCTTAAAAAGCTCGGCATCAAGACCATCTTCTAAATCTAATTCTGGTAAACTATTCGTCAAACTTCCAAGCCATAAAAAAGATGCTACTTCTTCTAGGCTATGCCGTATCGCTAAACGCTCAACATCTTGCCCAGCATAGTAAAGTTTAGAGGCTTCAATCATGGAAATTGCTGATTCCATGACAGGCATACCCCAGTTCAACATCACTTTTGAAGCTTGGCTTGGATCATTTCGCATCGTTTTTCTTGCTTTTAGGGCGTCAACGTCTTCTTTACGGTAGCGCTTGCTGCGTTTTTTACCATCTGTGCCAGACTCAGACCGTATGAATCCACGGCTCACATAGGCGTACAACGTTGACTTACTGATTCCTAAAGTCTTGCTGACTTCATCGGCGCTTAAAAAGCGTTTATCACTCATAGCTATAGTCTAACTCATTTATATTGATAGGTAAATCAAGATTGACGACATGTTTGTAGTTGATGAAAAGAATGCGTAAAAGCTACTATCCCTAACGGAAGCGCAAATGTTAAGCTAGTCACGTTATAAAGAGTGAAATTAGCGAAAAACACAACTGAACTTTATGAATAAATTACCTGAACTTTGCGTACACGAAAATAAAAGATTTCTAATGACAAAAGACGGTGAGCCATTTTTTTGGCTTGCAGATACTGCTTGGGAGCTCATACACAGGTTAAATAGCACTGAGGTGGAGACTTACTTCAAGGCTCGAGCCGCCCAAGGTTTCAACGTCATCCAAACTGTAATTCTAGGCGAACTCAACGGTCTAACCGTTCCCAATGCCAATGGCCACTTACCTCTTCAAGATGCTGACCCAAATCAACCTTTAGAAGAATACTTTGCTTTTGTTGATGAAGTTCTGAGCAAGGCAGCAGAACATGGTCTATACGTAGCACTACTTCCCACTTGGGGCGACAAAGTATTAAAAGCTTGGGGACAAGGTCCAGAAGTTTTTAATGAAGACAATGCCCGTAGCTTTGGCAAATACTTAGCTGAACGTTACAAAGACCAAAGCCACCTTATCTGGATTCTAGGCGGGGATAGAGCCGCTGAAGGTGATGGCAGAGAGTTTCAGGCACTGTGGCAAGCGATGGCTCAAGGTATTGATGAAGGCGAAGCCTCAGGTATTAAAAAACTTAAAAGTTACCATCCGCAAGGAGGTAGTTCATCGTCAATGTGGCTGCACAACGAATCTTGGCTGGACTTCAACATGTTGCAATCAAGTCATGGTAAAAACATAAACAACTGGACCATGATTCAAGAAGATTATCAACTGTCTCCAATCAAGCCAACTTTGGACTCTGAAATTTGTTATGAAGATATTCCAGTACCACCTTGGGATACTTGGACAGAAAAACAAGGCTATATCCGTGAATACGATGTTCGCAAAGCGGCGTACCGTTCAGTATTTTCAGGTGGATGTGGTGTTAGCTATGGTCATCACTTTGTATGGCAAATGTACGATGAAGGCCGCGAAGCAATGTACAACGCAGAGGAACTATTTACTTGGAAAGAAGCTTTAGAACGTCCTGCTGCTAAGCAATTGAACTATCTCTTTCGCCTTATGGCATCTCGTCCATTCACTCGTACTGTGCCTGACCAAAGTATCATCATGAATCAAGATACGAGCAGTGAAGGTTATATTTGCGCTTTGCGTGATAGTGAGAATACCTTTGCTTTGGTGTATACACCAAAATCAAAGAAAGTCGTCGTTGATCTAGAATGGTTAGAAGGAACAGAAGCCTATCTGTGGATTTATTGCCCAAGAACTGGCGCAGTTACACCTTTAGGTAAGCATGAACATTCAAAAAGCTATGCTGTAGATTTACCTGATGAAGAAGACGATTGGGTTATTGTTATAGATAATTATAATTCTGCTTATATATCGCCTGGTGGATCTACATTAAATGCATTTGTGTTCTATTAACCCTTTCAACGAATGAATCAAGGTACACAAACAATAGCTATCAGCAAACGATCTGAGTTCATGGCAGGGATAAAAATATCCTTGCCTATACTACTTGCTGTTGTCCCTTTTGGACTAATCGCAGGCATTACTGGTGTCAATGTTGGTCTAAGCCCATTGCAGTCTCTGGCAGGTTCAGTTTTTATATTTGCAGGGGCTGCGCAAATTGCAGCTTATCAGCTCTTTGCTACCGATGCACCCTTACTTATTCTTTGTTTAGTCATGCTCATTATCAATCTGCGACATATGATGTACAGCGCTTCTATTGGAATCTATACAAAAAAGTTATCACTATGGACTAGAGCACTCTTTGCTTATCTTATGACTGATCAATCTTTTGCAATTGGTGTACTTCGTTATCAACAAGATGACACTAGCAACTTTAAACATTACTACTATTTTGGTGCTGCTGGTATTATTTGGCTAGTTTGGGTGGTTTCTGCTTCGGTTGGAATCGTAGTAGGAACACAAGTTCCCGAAAGTTGGTCGCTAGACTTTATCGTTCCGCTTATGTTTATTGCATTAGCAATACCCTCAATACAAAGTAAAGCAAAACTGATTGCAGCCTGTGTCGCAGGTATCTCAGTACTTTTGTTTCAACCATTACCCTTCAATTTGGCGCTCATCATCGCAGCTATCTTAGGTATCAGTGTTGGCTTAATGAGTGAAAGCTATTTTGAAAAGGATACGAAATGACGCCTAATCAAGTTGGTTGGGCAATGATTGTCATCGGCTGCATTATTAGTTTCAGTTTACGATTTTCAATGATTGCCTTGTTAGATAGGATTACATTACCCCCGCTACTGACAAGAGCCCTAAATTATGTACCTGCGACAGTCTTAACAGCGATTTTTATACCTGCATGGTTATTGAAAGACAAAGTACTCCTAAACTACAGTGACCCAAGATTCATTGCTGGATTGCTTGCTCTAGGAATAGCCTGGCGCACTAAAAACATATTAGCGACAATAGCAGTTGGGATGGCTTCATTATGGGTAATAGAGCTGCTGCTAAACTAGTTAACATCACTATCTCAACTTAAATGAGTTAATCAAAGCCTTTCTTTGTCATCAACTCATACGCTAACGTTTCACTAACAGTTATACTCGGCAAAGGAGAAAGTATCTGTGCCTAGTATCTGTTGTGCAAGAACTTTAGAGATAAGCTTAGATACTACAACAACTTAAACAAATTACGGCAATACCTATCCACTGGGAGGAGATAAGGTGTTTCATCGACGTATTATTCGCATGGGTTTTTGCATAGCCCTAGGTTTTTTAATGGGAGCGTATCTTGCAAAAGGCTTTAGTCAAGACAACACACCTGTAGTAAATCCAGTTGCACATTCGACAGCCAATCCAATTATAGAATCAGTTAAGATACTTGAAGAAAGCTTTTTGAGTACAAGTATCCATATGTTGCGTTTGAAGCATGACCAGACTTATCGAGAGAATTACAGTTTTCAAGATGAGTCAAACATCATTGAGTATATTGGAAAGAGCAATTTACAAAAAAAGAATATTTTTAGTGATTTGGCTTTAAATGTTGGAGAAAAGGCAATCAGTAGCTTTTACGGGGATGCGCTTTCAAGTTCTGCAAAAAGCGACGCTGCTGTTGCAGAACGCATTCAGGGTTTTAAAGATTTATGCCTAGAAAAAGAAGGTCATTTACTAGATACTTGGGATAGCTCTGAACCTATGAACATTTTTGAAGATCAATGGTTATTTAAGCCTGTATTTTGGTACAAGGGTACTGGTGTTGGTGTTGATAGTGGTGTTGTTTGTTTGAAGTCTTCGTAGTATGCAAAGTCGTATGCAAACCAGAAATATAGCTTATAGTTGAATATGCAAAAAGGAACTTACACTGATATAGATACATTTTTACGGTACTTTGATAATGTACATAAACGGACTGCACGGTTACTTCCACTAGTGCCAGAGGGTGGGCTCGAGCTCACCCTCAGCCCCCACAACTTCAGCTTTGGAGATATATTCCGCCACTTAGCAAGTACAGAGCGACACATGTTTGTCGCTACCGCAGTAGGTGAAGCAAACAGCTACAAAGGCCATCAAAAACACTTTGCCGATGGCTATAAAGCAGTCAAACCCTATTACGATTCCCTACATCAAGAATCAGTTGATAAGCTAGCAACCCTAACAAATGATGACCTACCAGAAAAATGCATAACACCAGCAGGGGCTAGCATGTCTCGCAGTAGTTGGTTACGTGCCATGATTGAGCATGAAATCCATCATCGGGGTCAGCTTTATCTTATGCTCAGTATGGTTGG
>CALHRJ010000260.1 GCA_938038395.1 uncultured Deinococcales bacterium
CCCTACGAACTTCATTTCCCGTATGTCTACGAACATAAAAACGTAAATTCACTTCATCAAAATTTTGATGAAGTGGTATAGGTATGCCTAACAAGCGTGTATCTAAAAACTGAAAAGCAACGACACTCACAAAGTGTTTACCATCGAAGGTATCTAGCTCTGTCCCTCTGGGAAGGTACTTCTCTAAAACAGCAGCATCAACTTCATAATTGAACATAGCAAGGTGGTGCCAGCGTGCTGTTAGAAAACGTCGTGTCATTGACATACTTAGAAAGGTTTAATCTTAGCTAGGGTATTCAAAATTGTTGTTAGCTTCTTCAAGAAAGGCAAGTTGCGCATCTTTTTCAGATAACAAAGGTGTTTCACCTGAGTCAATTTGCCAATCAACACCAATCGTTGGATCATTCCAACGAATACCACTATCATGTGATGGCATATAAGGCGCATTGACTTTGTAAGTTACATCTGCGATGTCACTAAGGACATAAAACGCATGTGCAAAGCCCTCAGGTACAAAAAGTTGATGTTGGTTTTCATCTGACAAAACTGCACCCACCCACTTGCCATAGTGTGGTGAGCCTTTACGGATATCTACAGCGATATCGAGGACCTCACCTCTTGCCACAGAAACAAGTTTTGCCTGTGCGTATGGTGCTAACTGATAATGCAGACCACGCAAAGTCCCCTTAGAAGAACGTGAACGATTATCTTGCATGAAGTCTACGGTGATGCCATTTGCTTTGAAGTCAGCACCTTTATAGCTTTCCAAAAAGAATCCTCTTTCATCTCCAAACACTCTAGGCTTAACTAAAATCACTTCAGGAATTGCTTGTGGTTCAAATTCAAAATTCATATAGAGGAATCAGCCTTTCAAAATAGTTTCGACGGTTACTTCGCCTTCGAGTGTGCGGTGTACAGGACAGCGTCCTGCAATTTCTTGCATACGTTCTTTTTGTTCTTGGTTTAGATCTCCAGTAAGTAGTAATTCACGTCGGAAGTTTGTGGTTACTTTACCTGCATTACGTTCTTGTTCTACAAAGATATCTGCTTGGATGCTTTCAACAGGCCACTCTTTACGGTTGGCATACATCCGTAAGGTAATTGTTGTACAACTAGCCAATGCAGCTGCAAGATAACCTGTAGGTGTAGCGCCTAGGTCCGTACCACCAAGTTTAAGCGGTTCATCCGCAATCATATGATGCCCTTTTACAAAGAGTTCTGTTTTGTAACCTTGTTGAGTATAAGCAGAAATAGCAGTTTCGTCCAAAGCACTATGCCAAGCAGTTGCAGCAGTTGCTACAGGACTTTGAACATAACGACTAGCCCAAGTTGCGATTACATGACCAACATAGTGAGCATCATCTTCACTGCTTAGAAGATGGTCAGCATTGTCTAAGGTAACAAAGCTTTTTGGATGCTTGGCAGTTTGGAAAATATGTGCTGCGTTATCGATGCTCACAGTGTTATCAATCGGGCTGTGCATGACGAGTAAAGAAGGCTTTAAAGCTGCAATTACGTCTTTCATTTTGACAGCTTGTAAGTCGTCTAAAAATTGTTTTTTGATTGTGAAGCGTCTGCCTGCAAGTTCGACTTCTGCTTTACCTTCTTGCTCAATGGTTGCTTGTTCTGAACGCAGCATGTGCGCAACATGTTCTGGGTCGCAAGGCGCACCGATAGTCGCTACTGCTTGGGTTGCTGGTAATTGCGATGCTGCCATGAGTACGGCTGCACCACCTAGTGAATGACCTATTAATAACTGTGGTGCTTCGTATTCATCACTGAGGAAATTAGCAGCACTGATAAGGTCGCTCACATTTGAGGAAAAATTGGTATTGGCAAAGTCACCTTCACTTTGTCCGAGACCTGTAAAGTCAAATCGTAGTACAGCAATGCCTTCTTCAATGAGTGCTTTGGCAATATTGCGAACAGCATTTAAGTTTTTAGAACAGGTGAAGCAATGGGCAAACAGTGCGTAGGCCTTTGGTGTACTTGCAGGTAATTCTAATCTACCCGATAAGCTTTCACCTTCCACATTTTTAAACGCAATCCTTTTAGAAACCACTAATCTTCCTCGTCATCTATGACAATTCCAGAATCCTTAGCAGGAACCAGTGCGCCATTCCACAAGTCTTGTGCACGTTGTATGCGCCAATCATCGTCGTGAAGAGGGTCGTAGACATCATCAATCGTTGTGTCAGTTTCTTCTAGTTTTGTATCTAGTGCGATACGATTATCAAAGACAAAACATTCGCCTTCCCAATCTTTTTCAGCATCTGGAATCTCTTTGAAATAATTCAAAATACCGCCTTCAAGTTGGTACACATTTACACCTTTGTCGAGCATCCAAGCAGATGTTTTTTCGCAGCGAATGCCACCTGTGCAGTACATTGCGATTTCTTTACCCTCTTCTTGCCACTTAGGTAAGTTTTCTTCGATGTATTCAGGAAATTCACGGAAATTATTTACCTTTGGATTGACAGCACCTTTAAATTTCCCAAGACGATATTCATAGTCATTGCGATTGTCAATAAGTACGACATTGTCTTTTTGCAACAAATCACGCCACTCTTGGGGTGAAAGATCAGTACCTGTTTGGCTGGTTGCGTCTACACCATCTATACGAAGCGGTACGATCTCTGGCTTTAGACGAACACGCATTTTGTGAAAGGGTTTACTTTTGCAAGGTGTGCGTTTGTAAGTCATATCTGCAAACTTGCCTTCTAAAATAGCATCGTTTGCCATGCGTTCACGGAAAGCATCTAGCTGCTCTATGGTACCTGCCATCATGCCATTTACGCCTTCTGTAGCAACCAATATGCTACCTGTGCAGCCCTGACTAAGTTCACGAAGATGTTCTAAGACAACTTCTGGCTCATCTAGGCGTACAAATTTATAGAAGGCATCGTGCCACATATCTTCGACTTGCTTAATTTCTTTTTTTATATCTGGTTGAGTTTCTGTACTGCTCACTTATTTCACTTGACCTTATGAATATTGAAAGAATTAGCTTTTAGCTTGACTATATTAAAACACAGTTAAAACTATAGTCTCTATTAGCTGTATTATAGGCTTTTTCTTAGCTGATGTAAGGTTCTATTTTTCCGATTCGTCAGAGTTTCGAGACACAGGGCTAAGTTAAACTAGCCCTGATGCGATTTTTTGTGTGTAGTTACCGTTTTTTTCTCCATGTCATATACTTTCTTTTTACTATTTTGTTAGTTCAAGGATTAACACTTGCTTTGTCTCAAAACGATTCTCAAACTAATGTACAAAGAGAGTTAACAGTTCATACTTTAGAAGTACCAGTTACACCTGTATCTGAGCCTCTAACACCTGAGCCTCAAATTACACCTGAGACTATTGAAGCATCAGTTGAGTCGCAAGACATAATTACCAATAACTTACTTGTAAACAATGGTGATAGAGCGTTAACAATTCCTATTCTGGTGGTACCAGCTATACCTTTAGTACCTGAGACTCACATCATAATTGAGCCTGTTCAACCACCTGTTGAATCAGTTGGTACGCAAGAGGTACCTACAAATAATTCACCTATTAACAATTTACCTAGTAGCAATGATGGTAGAGAGTTAACAGTCCATACTTTATCAGTACCAGATATACCTTTAACACCTGTATCTCAAATAGAACCTGTACTTCAAATTATAACTGAGCCTGTTGAACCACTTATCGAATCATTTAGTTCACAAGTTGAATCCTTTAGCTCACCAGACGTAACTACAAACAACATAACTACCAATAATGTACCTACAGGCAATATAAAGAGAGAGCTGACCATTCAGACTTCTCCTTTACAATCTACCTCTCCTTTACAATCTACTTCACAAATACAAGCTCCACCTCAAACCATAGCTGAACCTGCTCCACTTCCTACTGAATGGCCAAATGTGGGTAGGTTAATGATGGTTGCTTTTGAACAATCAGATACTGAAACCCAAACAATACTTGAAACTATTCAGCCTGGTGGCTTTGCATTTTTTCCTGGCGATATTATTTCAACATTGCAAATAAAAACACTGACAGAATCACTTCAGGAAAGGGCTGAACATCCACTGATTTTTGCCATTGATCAAGAAGGTGGACCATTTACGAGCTACCGTATAGATGAAGCCACACTTTTTCCAGGTGCGATGATGTTAGCAGCAACCAATGACACAGACCTAGCTAAGCGTGTGGGTGAGGCAACAGCAAAAGAGTTGAACTATGCTGGTTTAACCATGAACTTTGCACCTGTCGCAGATGTAAATAGTAATCCCGATAATCCGATTATTGGCATTCGTAGTTTTGGGGATGATCCTGCTAAAGTTAGTGCTTTTAGTCAAGCCTTTGCAGAAGGGTCTATGGGCGCTGGAGTTGCGTCGGTAGCCAAACACGTTCCGGGGCATGGCAATACTACGACTGATTCGCATATTGGACTACCACGAATCGAAAGTACGCTTGAGGAGATGCGAGCGACTGACCTCGAGCCCTTCCAAGGTAACCTAAACAGCGCTGCTCTTATGACAGCCCACATCATTTTTCCAGCTCTAGATGACATCTGGCCTGCAACGTTATCTCGTACTATTCTTACTGACCTACTTAGAACAGACATGGGTTATGAAGGCTTAGTCATTACAGATTCTTTGGTTATGGGAGCTTTAACCAATACCTACAGTGCAGGAACAATTGCGGTCAAAGCTATCAATGCAGGGGCAGATATGCTGCTTGTAGGCGCAAGTTTTAACGAACAAAAAATCATTTACAATGCACTAGAAAATGCAGTCAAAACAGGTGAGATTCCACTATGGCGTCTTGAAGAGGCGCTCGATCGTATTGATAAGCTTGCTACAACCTACGTTTCAGTTGATATTGAAGAGGGTCCAGAAGTTCCAGATTATGAAGCACACAGAGAACTTGCTTTGGAAGTTGCTGTCAAAGGAACAACTCTTGTGAGTGATACATCGCAAGTTATTCCTTTTGACAATGCGTTATCGGTAACAGTGGTTGCACCGAAGCCCAGAGGTTTTGGCACACCACCACACCTTGGTGATGTTTTGTCAGAATTCATGCCAAGTGTTAGGTCGTCGCACGTGAGTGTAAACCCTAGCAGTTCACAAATCCACAATGCTGTTGCAGCATCTCAAAATGCAGATGTGATTGTACTGGGTATTTATTATTGGCTAGGTGATTTTCCAAGACAAATGCGTGAGTTGCATCGTGTCTTAAATACCTTGGGTAAACCTGTGATTATCGTAAGTCTGGGCAATCCAAACATTGAAACGCACCTAGGGGTTGTGCCTGATGCACACATCGCAGCCTATGGCTATCGTTATAGCAATCTCTATGGTGTATCTGCAGTATTAGCTGGAGAGATTGAAGCCATAGGTACTTTACCTGTAGGTACTACACCTTTAGATACTCAATAGAAAAGACACACATCCAACCACTCTGTACTAAAGTACAGAGATTGGTTTACACACGAATAAATTCGTGCAGTGTAAAGCGTCCGACTTCAAAGTCAATCATCAACTAGCTTTAAAATCTTATACCGTGTCCGAAAATATATGTAATAAACAAATGAGCTCGAGCTATCATTTGCTCAACCATATTCCGTAAGCTACTTAGACATCTCCTAAAAATGGACATCAGACTTAACTACGGATATAAACGGAATTGGTATTAA